>CAMQVJ010000025.1 GCA_947038175.1 uncultured Desulfovibrio sp. | reverse complement strand
TTTGTTTCTATAAATCTATGCAATTGCGGGAAAAGCTCCACAGTCGCCAAAAGATTCGAAACCTCATTCACAGGTAAATGACTTAACATACTAACACGACGAATGAAACTTTCCATAAAAGGGATATTCCCTGCTATAGTTTCTTTCGTTAACTCTTCTATTTGACTTTGAACATTAAACTGTTCAGCAATAACAGGGAGAGTCTCAGATTTTGTAATAGTACCATCTAAATCAAAAATAAATTTTATCATATATACTCTTAATAATCATGTTTGACAAGCTGATAAATTTTTAAGAACTTTCATTCTACAAAGAAAACATGTTGTTAACAGGGTGTTATTTACTTTTCATAAATTTTTCTAGTTGAATTAAAAACAATGAGATTTTCCTTTAGCAGTGAATAATATTCTTGTAATCACGACTAAAGAATAAGCATCTTTAGATATTTTATCATTAACAATATTTATTTGATTCCATTATCTTTTATAAGAAAGTCAAATTATATTGAACCTTTTTTATTTTCTCTTATCATAACACGCACACAAGTAAGAAATCCTGTAATAAGCATAATATAGCTGCACATTGCGGCTGCATAGCCTAGACTCCCAGTATTATAAACATTCATAACCATGACAGAAGCTAACATACTATCCCCCGCTGAAAGAAAAACCACAGCAGAGAGAGTTGTCATTGCATTGATGAAAAGATAAAGAAAAACATCAAATAAAGTCATTTTACATGATGGCACAATAACTTTAAAAAAAGTTACTATAGGGGAAACATTCAAGGTTCTACCAACATGTTCATAATTTCTATCTAGGTGGCTAAGCGAGTCAGAACATGTGAGATGCGCAACCGTTGAAAAATGAACAATAGTATTAATAACCAATAGTATGAAGGTGCCGTATAAAGGGAGCATGGCCTCTGGGCGATTAAAAGCAAAAATATAAGCAAGCCCGAGCACCATTCCTGGAATACCTAGAGGGATTAGCATAATACTTCGATATATCTTAGAAAGTAAAGCCGATGGATACATTCTTTCTGATAAGTATGCCCCTACAAACATAAAGGCTGTTCCAAAAAAAGCCACGGAAACTGCTAATTTCATCGAATTAATCAAGGGTGAAAAACCAAAGGCCATGTCTTCAAATGAATAGTTAGTTAATCCAAAAGAATAATCATAGGGCCAAAATCCCATGAAAGATGCTAACACCACAACGCCAACAACCGCGACCAAACAAATAGTAACACTATAGGCAATAAGAGCGCACACAGCATCACGCAAAGGAGAAAACCTAATTTCACTGTGACTCACTGTCTTTTTTGCGGACAAGCGGTCTTGAGCTTTGCGCACCCAAATATTGAGCAGTAGCGTAATACATGTTGGTAGCAAAAGGAATAAACTAATCACTGCCCCTACCCCAAAATTGAGTTGCCCAATTACTTGTGCATAAAGCTCTGTAGCAAGCACATAATATGTGCCACCCAGCACTTTTGGCACACCAAAATTACCTAGGCTAAGTGTAAAAGAAACAAAAATTGCACTTATTATTCCATAACGCGCATTCGGAATCGTAATCGTAATAAATTTTCGTAGTTCACCAGCACCTAGGGCAGATGCTGCTTGATATAATTGCTGATTAATCCCGCGCAAACTCGTTATTAAAAGTAAGGTTGCATGGGGTAGTGCAAAAATAACTAAGCCTAAAATAATCCCAAGGGGACCATAAAGTTCATGTCCACCTAGTAAAAACTTAAAAAAACCTTGAGTTCCAAACAAGTAAACTAAACCAATACCAGGTAATAAGGATGGAGCAAAAAGAGGTAACATCACTAAAGAGGAAATAATTTTTTTGCCCCAAATCCGTGTATGGGTTACTGAATAAGCAAGAAAAAAAGCTAGTATCACTGTAATTATAGTGGAAAGAGTTGTCACAAAAAAAGAGTTTTTAACAGCTGCGCTTAAACCTGGCGTATCAAAAAAATTTATAAAATTTAAAAGTCCAATGTATACTTCATCTTTATCATATAAACTGCGTTGAATCAGTTCATACAGCGGCCTAATGATGGCTGGATACAAAACACTTAATAATATAATTAGGAGCATATGAGGTAAGATTTTTCGGAGAAGCTGCCTCATGACTACTCCCAGCTTTGCCACGATGCGCGTGGTAAATTGACAGAAACAAGATTATTTAATGTATATAAATCTCTATTGCTGCGTATGCAGTCAGCATAGATTTCTGTGATATGATCTTGTAACAATAAGCGCACTCTGATGGTATTTCCCAAATAACGAATTTCTTCAATTCGTGCAACAAAAGTACCTTCTTCTTGTAGGCGAAGCTCAGTTAAGTAATTTAGCCTAACATCCTCATAACGAATAGCAATTTCTTTTTTATTTTGCGAATTTGGAGGAATAATAAAATTAATATTTCCTACAAACTGTGCCACAAATTTTGTTTTAGGACTTTGATAAATTTCTTCAGGGGTGCCAACTTGTTCAACTTGCCCTTGGTTCATAACTATAATGCGATTTGCAAGGTCTAACGCTTCTTGTTGATCATGGGTAACCATAATAGTGGTAATACCTAGTTGTTGCTGTAAACGACGCAATTCTTCGCCAAGACGCATTCTAATTTTAGCATCAAGGGCAGCGAGTGGCTCATCTAATAAAAGCAAAGAAGGGCGGGGCGCTAGTGCACGTGCTAAGGCAACCCGTTGTTGCTCTCCTCCTGATAAATTAGAAGGGTATTTTTTTTCATAACTCTCTAAATTCATTAGGGTGAGTAATTCAAAAACACGATTCAAGATATTCTTTTTATTCCACTCTTTTCCACGTAATCCATAGGCAATATTTTGTGCGACGGTGAGGTTAGGAAAAAGAGCATAACTTTGAAACACAACGCCACACTTTCGTTTTTCAGGGGGCAAAAAAGTTATATCTTTGCCTTGTAATAGAACTTTTCCAGAAGAAGGGGTTATAATACCTGAAATGCTATTGAGCATAGTGCTTTTGCCACAACCAGAAGGCCCCAAACAACAAACAAATTCCCCTTGGTTTATGCTTATACTTGTCTTATGAAGTACTGTTTTTGAAGCATATGTTTTGCTTATATCCTGTAATTCAAGGTAGGTTTCACTTGGCAAAGCGTTCTTTCCATTCTTTTAAAAATCTATCTCTATTTTTAGCTGCCCACTCGAAATTATTATCAATCATTTTATCTGCACTTTCTTGTATATCTGCTCGTATAAATTCTGGTCTCGCAGTGATACCCGCAAAACTTGCACTGAGCTTGGCAATTTCATCAGAGCTTGCAATATCAATAATTTTTTTCGCAGCTTCTTGTTGTGGAGATCCTTTGATTAGAGCTACTGCTCCAATTTCCCAGCCCACCCCTTCGCTTGGTACAACAATTTTGATGGGTGCTTTGCGTTTAAGCAAGTGTTCTACAAAAAATGCAGAGCTGATGCCTATCGCGACCTCACCTTGAGCTGCCATAGAGCATGGTGCTGAGCCAGAGTGCGTTAAAAATTTTGTATTTTCTAAAAGGCCTTCAGCATATTCCCATGCATTTTCTTCGCCAAACATCTGAATCCAAGCATTCAAATTCATATACCCCGTGCCAGAAGATGCAGGGTCAGGCATGGCAATTAAATCTTTATATTCAGGTTTTGTTAAATCCTGCCATGAAGTTGGCATGGCAAGTCCATGTTTTTCCAATTCAACGGTGTTTACACAAAAGCCACTTGTCCATGCGTACATGCCTATCCAGCTAGGAACATCATCCGCATCACGCATATTTGAAGATATTTTTTCGATACCTTTAGGTGTATAGGGTTCAAAAATACCGTGTTCTTCCAATATTAATAATGAACTACCTGTAACACCAAAAACAAGGTCTGCCTGCGGGTTTTTTGCTTCTGCCAAAAGTTTTGCTGTAATTATGCCAGTAGATTCGCGTACCCAGATGATTTCATATTCTGGTAGTTTTTCTTCTAAAATCTTTTTATATTTTGGCAACCTGTCTAGTTCAATAACCGTATAAACAGTGATTTTATTATCGGCATAAGCGTTAAACGCAAAACAACATATTCCTAAAATGGTAAACAATACTTTTTTCATCATTAATCCATCCTGAATTCTTTTTTAATCATGTCAAACAGACTTCGTGCAACATTCTGGGTTTGGTTATTTTCATCTTTTGCTATATTGAGCGATACAAGGGTGTCAATGACTCTGCTACGCAACTCTGAGCTACTCACACCTACAGTACGAGGAAAAATAACCAGCCGCTCAGGAGCAACCATATTTATATTATCATCACCATGCACGAGTAAATCAAGATTATGTTGGTCAAGATAGGCATCATCAAGAAAAAAATCAAAAGGAATTACTTCATCAACATAACGTATGGATTCCAAAAGTTCTTTACGTTCGTCATAATTCAGCTCTGGTACATATCCTTTATGCTTTTTAGTACCATAATCCGTACGTAACGCTACCACAACAGTGCCTAGCTCTGCTGCTTTTTTGAGAAGGCGTGTATGCCCATGATGTAGTAGTGTAACGGACATATCAACGCAAATTCGTTTTTTCATTTTCTAAATCCTCGTGCCATATTCTGTGTTTTGGAGAAATATTATTTGAATGAGAGCATTGCTTGTTTGTAACATTTATGCAAGCGATGCAGGGCTAATGCCCTTCGCCTCTTTACTTTTGCCTCCATACTACGGGGCTAATACTAGAATAGGCTAATGATGTTCTATTATTCATACGTCTTTCAGGATATTTCCATACTTTTTCTTCATCAAATTCCTGATATTTACTAATGGAAATGAAAACAATACACAACTTATTTATACCTTATTTTTTAAAAAAAACAAGCAAACCGTGATTGAAACGTATATTTACATTATTGTCATCAGCCGTGAATACGCTAATATTGACGTATTGAGATAGACCTTATTTTTGCCTATGTATTTTCTGTGTTTACTGAGGATAAACTCAAATAATGATAATCTAGATAATTCTTGTTTAATAAAATGCTGCCTCTGGAAAGTTCAGTTTTCTATTTTGTGTTGCAAGATATCTATTCATATCTGAATAGATAGGACTAATACCGACATCGTTTGGCAATGCCATATAATCACCATAAACAGCAGACAGATATGCATGAGCATCGTTGAGTGTTGGGAATTGATGCCCTTCAAACTCAATTGTCTTCAAAGGAAAAATAGTGGATTTTTCAAAAAAGCCCAGATATTTACATTCTGTTAGACTGCTATGATTAATACCAGCAGCGATTTTATTACTATCGGAGCAAGTAAGTGAATAATCTTTTAGCATTTCATCATAAAACTGGTAGACCATACCATAATGAGGCGCTTTTTCAATAATATTACGCGCGCTTTGTGCATGCGTTTTATATTCGTTTTCCGTTACGCTTTCTTTGAAATAATAATAGGGACGAAATTCAATATTACAAGAGTCCTCTAAGCACGTTCCTTTATAAAGGTGCATACTATAAGGGGTACGCATACCAAATATTTGATTAGGATATTGCTTAAAAGCATCATCAAGAAAAGCCCAATAAGATGTTGCTCTTGTCTTCGTGGAAGAATCTACCCAAACATAATTTTCCTTAATGAAATCTTGTAATTGCCAAAACTCATCTGCCATAAGGGTAAACTCAAGGTTATTATCCCAAGGCACAAAACCTTTATGGCGCACTGCCCCAATAAGGGCCCCCGAAGAAAGAAAAGGATGAAAGTTCTCTTTTTGAATTGTATCGATTATACCAAGAGCAAATTCCAAATTACTGAGTTGTTTTTCACGCATTTCACCCGTTGCTGGCTTAAAACGTTGAATACTCGCCCGTTTTTTTAAATACTCAATTTGGTAGTTTAAAGCATCGTTTCTTTGCATTTCTTGATTGATAACCAAGATAGCTTCTTCATAGATTTTATTCAAATTTGTCACTCGTCATACTCCTCTAATTCGAACAGCAAATAATACATTTCAAAACAGATACGATAATTTATTACTATATACTTTATATATTTAATAATATTTTATTATATGTCATTATTTAAGTTTGTCGGCAAGATATCAAAATCTTCCCATAATCCCGTAATCAACTAGCCTTTATGTTTACATGTAACACTTGCTTCTGGCATATTAAGTGTGCGATTTTGGGTTTGCAAATATGCATGCACCACCGAGCTTGTAACTGTAATACCGATATCGCTTGGAAGTTGCATATAATCGCCATAAACAGCTTGGAGATGGTGCTCAATATTATTGAGTGTTGGCAGTTCCACATTTTCAAACATAATGTTTTGTAATGGAAAAACTTGATCCTTCGTATAAAAACCTGGAAATTTCCAATTAGTAAGTGTAAAATTACCCACTCCCGCTCCAATCTTATGGCTTTTTTCACAATAGAGTGGATTATTGGCAAAAATTTCTTTATAACATGAAAAAAGTTTTTCCCAGGAATATTGTTTTGCTAGCAATGCATGAATCTCTTTAGCATGGTTTGTGTAATCTTTTGATGTAGCGGAGTCATTCCAATAATAATATGGCATAAACTCAATATTTACACAATCTTCTAAAGATTTCCCCTTGTAGAGATGTAAACAAAATGGGGTTTGAAGCCCAATAATTTTATTGGGGTGCTTGCGGAATGCATTATCAAGTAATGCCCACATATTATTGTGCTTCGGAAGATCAAGGAGAATGAAATCTTCACGTATCACATCAATTAAGCGCCAAAAATCTGCCCCCATAAGAGCAAAATCAATATCGTCATCCCACGGTACAAATCCTTTATCATGGCGTTTATACCCAAGAAGCGCACCAGCAAACATAAAAGGTGTCATGTTGTAAGAGGCTAAAATATTAGTTACTTCCTTTGCAAAAGCTACTGTTTTTAACTGTAACTCTCGTAAAGCACCCTCGGCGGGAGGTAAAGAAGAAGCATCAACATGTTGCCTTAAATATTTAAACTGGTTCTCAAGTTTTTCATTATTAGCCTGCAAAGAAAGAAACATTCTTTGCAGTGATTCTTTGTCGTGTGACATAATTATTTTGTATCCTTGTTTATTTCAAAGTTTACGGGAATGTGACTATTCGCTTTATTTTGTAATACTTGATAATTTTCCATAATACGTTGTTTAAGTGATGAAGAGCTTACGCCGTCACCATAAGGGAAATAGACAACATCAACGCCCATATCTTCTAAATAGTCAAACTTTCCAGCCCAATCATCACCAACAACAAAAACATCAAATTTGAGATTTTTTACTTTTTCTCGATGATCAAGAGATTTTTGAGGGATAACAATATCAGGGCCTTTTATTGCTTTCATAAGGGCTATGCGCTCTTCAAAAGGAATAATAGGGGTTGATTTATAAGAGGCAACAAGTTCATCTGTATTCACGCCAACTATCAGCATATCTCCTAGGGCTTTTGCATATTCAAGCATTTTAAGATGATTGAAATGAAGCATGTCAAAGGTACCAGATGTAAAAACAACGGTTTTACCATTTATCATATTACCCTCTCTTCAAAACCCAGTATTGTGCTTGAGTTTCTTGGCGTGCACCTGTTTGTTCGTTTAGAAGCAAATCTGTTGCAACAATACTAAAGTCATTTAAAAGTCTAAAGTGATTTTCATACTCGTCTTTAGTTCTATAAATAGAATTATATTCTGTTTGTAACTCTTCTGAATAGAAATTCTTTAATGTTAATCTATGTGCTAAAAGGCTTATAGATTCTTGAAAGTATATATGTGCGTGAGGAGCACATATTTTTGAAAGATTTTTAAAAAAATCAGGTAGTTCAGCGTCATTGATATACATTATAACACCATTTATAATCATAATATCATAGAGTAAAGGACATGTGGTTTTATTCATTTCCGTGATAGACATATTCCAAAAGTGGCAATTATTATTATCAATATATTTTTCTTTTGCTTGGTCAATATAACCTTTTGTAAAATCAAAGCCTTGATATTCTTTGAAGTTCTTACTTAGATTTTCGACCCATCGTCCTGTTCCACAGCCAATATCAAGAATGCTTGCATGCTCTATATTAGGAATATGAGATTTAAATATTTTTGTTTCGTGTTCATTTCTTAGAATGTTTACTTCCATATCTTTGGGATTACCAAGCAAGACACTATGTAAATCATCTTGTTTACTACGTGCTTGCCAAAAAGATTGAACATCAGACGCATTAATGTCTGTATTATCGTCATAGATTCGTGTTGATGTACTCATATAATCCCCTTTTTAGCCATGATTTTCTAAAATATTTTGAATTCCTTTGCACAGAATATCAATATCTTGTTTTTGAATATCACCAAAATTTCCAATGCGCACAAATTTCTTTTCAAGCTCTCCACCCGATGGAGCAACATCAATATGATACTCCATTGAAAGTCGTTTTACAAGCAAAGGTGCGTCAAAATTTTCAAGCATTACACCTGTAACTGCATTTGCAGGCTTCCTTGCAAAGACACTAATACCAATGGTATTTAAAGAGTTTCGCAAATAAATAGTGAGGTCAGAATAGTGTTTTTGCACTGCTTCAAGCCCCATCTCTTTTATTTTTTCTAGCCTTCTCTCCAATTGAAAAATAATTCCAACAGCAGGCGTAAACGGCGTTTGATTACGTTTCCAATTTTCTATATGTTCGAGAACATCAAAGTAAAATGGACGAGATTCTATTGCTTGTGCTTTTTTTATTGCCGCATCACTTACCGCCATAAAACCTAAACCTGGAGGAAGCGCTAACGCTTTTTGGGAAGCAGAAATAATAATATCAATATACCAGTCGTCTGTTTTTATTTCTTCAACAATAAGTGAGCTCACAGCATCCACAATAAAAAGAGGCTTCGCTCTATTATTCTGTACACTGTACTCATAAATACCCTTGCCTATTTCTTGAATATCCGTGAGTGCACCCGAAGAGGTTTCATCATGTGTAGCAAAAATGCCTTTTACATGAGGGTTTTCTTCAAGTACGTGTATAACGTCTTTCGGGTTTACACTCTCACCAAATTCTACAGAAATCTCAATTATATTGATACGGTAGTTTTGACAAATATCCTCCCATCTTTTCCCAAAACTTCCACCATTGATAACAATAACTGTATCTTCTGCACTAAAAAAATTAGAAACGGCTGCATCCATGACGCCAGTACCTGAAGAAGCAAAAATCAGTACAGGATTTTTAGTTTGAAAAACATATTGTAGATTTCTGAATATGCTTTCTAAGCGCAGGCTAAACTCTGATGTACGCATATAGACCTGAGGGAGTGATCCAATATCTAAAATTTCTTTTTCAATAGCGGTTGGCCCTAATATCATAAGTTTATTTTTCATAAAAATCCTTATTACTGCCCAAGCTCTTCTTTAATATGTTCTAAAATTTTCTCTGACGCATGTGGGAAATTAATTTTCAACTCTTCTTGCACAAAAATCCCTCGTTGCTCTTTCTTTCTATCTATACCGCCTATCACCGTATTATTAATAAATTCAATAATATCATTTTTTACGTATGCAAATTCATGTTGAGCAAGAGCTTCTAATCCAAAAGGAGTATATATTTCAGCAAGGATCTCTTTATTTTTAACCATAAAACAGGCGGGCTTATCTGTGTATAAATACTCTAACATAAAAGAACTACAATCATGTATCAGTGCATCTGACTGAACAAACGTTTCAAGGTAATCTCCTCCTGCTTGGTATTCAACATTAGCATAACTTGATATTCTTTCAATATATGTATCTACTTCATCTTGTGACCAGAAATTTTCAGTGACAAGATTTATAAATAACAAAGGATGTGGACGAAAAACAAAATCAATCTCAGGATAAACTTTTGGTAAAATCAAAAAAAAGGAAGCGTATTCTAAAAAGTTAGAAAGAGGGAAACTAGGATTAGCAACAGTATGATGAGGAGCTATTATAATTTTTTTTCGTGTTCCAACTCTTGGCATATAATCGTTCAAAGCATCCATTTTTCCATAACCAGTAAGAACAACATTTGTACCTTTTTCATCAGTTAATTGCGTAAAATCGGACACTTGCTCCTTTGTATCAAGAAAAATCTTCCATGCAGAATTATGCAAAGCTAGGTTATAAACATATTTCTTTGCATAGTTATCTGAATAGATACCATAACTCATCACAAAAGGAAGTATGGATTTTGTGATAGTATATCTCATGGTATAAAATTCATAAGTTGAGTGATCATAAGGATTAGAAAAACATATAAGATCGGCTTTGTCCGAAAAATCAATCATACCTTTTTTAGGAGTGTACGCCTTATAAACACTCTCAAACTCTTTTGATAAGCTCAAATAATTCGATTCCATTTGTTCAATCAGATGCTTAACACTTTTAGCAGTATTTGGAATAACAACAATAAAAGGCTCAAACAAATCATCTTTTAACATGAGCTTATACAATGGTTTTCCTGGAAAAATAGCATCAAAAAGAACATAGAAAGCAACTCGAAGCTTTTCACCTTTTTCGATTTTACGCTTAAAATGTTTTTTAAGCATATCATAATGGCGAGAAAGCTTTATAGAATCCGTATATTCACCATAACAAATTTGTACGTTATTTACGGTATTATCTTTAGCTATAGTCATATTAGATGCCTTTATATCTTTCTTTTTATTTTGCAGGGATTGCCATACGCTATTTGATTGGCAGCAACACTTTTTGTAACAACACTACCAGCGCCAATAGTCGCATTCTCTCCAATGGTGATTCCTGGCAGTATTGTAGTATTTGCGCCAATACTTGCCCCTTTTTTTATATAAATAGGCTCAAGCATGAAATTTTCATTTTTCGATTTTGGATATCTGTCATTACAAAAAGTGACATTGGCACCAATAAAAACATCGTCCTCAATAACCATTCCATCCCACACTTGCACATTATTTTTAATGGTTACATTATCACCAATGCACACATCGTTTTCAATAAAGCAATGGGAACATATATTGCAATTTTTTCCTATTTTTGCCTGAGGTAAAACAACACAATATTGCCATATGTATGTATTTTCACCAATATCAGTACTTTGCACATCAGAAAGTATATGTATGGAATTTTCAATGTTCTTATTATTCATAGCCATAATTTCCTTTTTCTACTCAAAGGATAATAGAATAGTGTGCACAACATCGTGCTTTATAACACATAAACAACAAAAACGCCAATAATAAAGCATAGTCTAATTATCATTAATATAGTACCTTTTATAAGTCAAATCTCACCAGGCATAGCCTCGATAGAATCTGAATATCCTCATTAGGAAAGATTTTTTGACACTATAAATATACATGCAATTATTATACCATTATAAGTATTCCTAAAAAAATTTTATTAATCATAAATTGTTTTTATTAATCATAAATTGTTTTTATTAATCATAATTCAAGCAAAATATTATTCGTGGGCACATTTACTATAAAACAAAGATTAATAAGGATAAAAACTATATATTCCACAAAAAGACTTGAAATACATATAAAAAAAGATTAGATTTCGTCGGACAGTTTTTTGGACAAATTTCATAATAAATACGCAATGTATTTTTTAGGAATTTTCTTTTTCTTTTCTTGTGCACAGCTTTTTTTTACTTTATGTCTTTTTTTTCACAATTGTCTCCAAGCATGCCTTTACAATCATAATTTTAGTTTTATGTTGCGCGCCTAGTCTTTGCTTGCTAGCTCATGAGGTAAAAAGGTAATTGTGTGAAATATTCCCTGCTTAGCTCCCTCTTTTTTATTATTTTCCCTCATCTGTGCACTAAAGTTATTAGAAAGAAAGCCGAAAAACATTTTACTGAACAGTTGTTGACAGTATGCCTTATCTTATCAATACGGTATATCAATGTAGTATAGTTCTTTAAACTTTGTGAGGTGATATGAAACTTTCAACGAAAATTTTGTTACCCGTTATTATTGTTTCCGTGCTTGGCATGGGACTGATGATTGCTCGGATGTATCAAAAAAGCGCAGAATCCCTTGAGGATGCAAGCGCAACAATGCGACAAATGGCTGTAGAGAGTGCCGTGTTTGAACTTTTAGAAGTTCACAGATTTAATGCTCAAAATGCCAAATCTTTATCGCAAACTGCCCTTTTTCAGCCTTATTTATTAGGTGGCTCTCTTGGCTTTGAAGAAAATGAAACCAATGCGACTAGCCGTGTTGTTAACATGGCTAATACCTATAGCTATGCGAGAACAGGACTTGCAGATGCAACAGGAAAAATTCTTTGTGATAAAGACCCTGCAAGCATTGGAACTAATATCGCAAATCGAGGCTTTTTCCAAGAAGCATTGACTGGTGTTGCCAGCGTAGGTACACCGTACATGTATAATAATCGTATCGTGTACACAGCAGCCCACCCTGTTTTTAAAACAGGAACAAAAGACGTTATCGGTGTTGCTTATCAAGTTGCCTATTTGAAAGATGGCATCAATGATCGCATGCGCGAAGTTTTTGGTGAATACGGGTTCTTGTTTATCTCTGATAGCAAAGGGCTTGTTTTCAGCCATAAAAACAAAGAAAATGTTTTAAAGCAACATTTAAGCGACAGCGAATGGGGAAAAGCAATTCTCCAACAGAAGCACGGTCAAATACTATTTCTTGTAGATGGTCATGAAAAGTCTGCCTATTTTGATACTATTGAAGAACTCAACTGGATAGTTGCAGCAACTGTTGATGTTTCAGAAGTAAATGCGCCAAGTAGAGCTAATGGCATAGATGGAATCTACACTGGTATTTTGATGCTTGTGATACTTATTATTGTGAATGGATTTATTGTATTTAGAATCACAAGAGGTCTCCTGCAAGCTGTACAATATTCTAGAGAAATTGCCAATGGTAATTTAGATATGGAATTCAACCTTCATTCAAGAGATGAACTTGGTGACCTTGCAAACTCCCTAAGAGCTCTTCCTGATGTTTTACGCCATATTATTACTGACTATGAAACATTAGAAGATAATATCCGCAAAGGCTCACTATTAGCCCGTGTTGATACTTCAAAGTTTGACGGCTCTTTTGCTAAACTTGTTCAGGGTACTAATAATATTCTTAGCAGCTTCAGCACTGTTCTTGACAATATTCCTTCTCCTATTGTTGTTCTAAACGCCAAATTGGAAGCCCAGTACCTCAATAAGGTAGCAGTAGCACTTACAACTACAGCTTATAGAGGCAAAAAGTGTGTGGAATTATTCCAACGTGATGATGACTCTACAGACTGTGACGGCTTACAAAATGCGTTGCGTACAAAGCAACCTTGCAAAGGTGAAACCGTAGCTCATCCTTCTGGTACAACTCTTGACATTATGTATAACGCTATTCCGCTTATGAATGACAAAGGTGAAGTTACATCGATGCTACAGCTCGTGACAGATATTACCACATTCAAAACAACACAACATACTATTTTGCGTGTTGTTGAAAGCGCAACTACTATTTCTAGCCAAGTTGCAACCGCTTCTGAACAGTTGTCAGCACAGCTGCATACATCAGAAAAGAGCGCTGAGTCACAAGCAACACGTGTTGCTGGAGCAGCTCATACAATGGAAAGCATGAATGCTACCGTTATAGATATGGCTGTGAATGCTAAAGAAGCTTCTGAAGTTTCTAGCATCGCAAAAATTGAAGCTGAAAATGGCGCACAAGTTGTTCAAAAAGCTGTCAATAGCATTCAAATTGTTCAAGATCAGTCCCATAAGCTCAAAAAAGGTATGGAACAACTTAACTATAACGCAAATGCGATTAATGAAGTTATTACAACAATTTCTGATATTGCTGACCAAACCAACCTCCTCGCTCTTAACGCAGCTATTGAAGCGGCTCGTGCTGGGGAATCAGGTAGAGGCTTTGCGGTTGTTGCTGATGAAGTGAGAAAACTTGCTGAAAAAACAATGACTTCTACAACAGAAGTACGCAATGCAATTACAGCTATTCAATATAGCGTCAATGACAGCGTAAACTTAGTAGATGATTCTGTGAAAGCAGTTGAGCATACAAGTGAGCTTGTAACTCAGTCAGGTGAAGTATTCCTAAGTATCGTAGATATGGTGGAAAAAACAGCTGAAAAGTCACAAATTATTGCGGCAGCAAGTGATGAACAAGCGCACAATAGCGAAGTGGTAAACTCAGCTCTTGCTGAAGTAAACCAACTCGCATCTGAAACAGCACTCAGCATGAAGGAAGCTTCTTGCGCAGTTGTTGAACTTTCAGCTCAAAGTCAAAACTTGTTAGAGCTTATTGCAGATATGAAATCTGTATAAAGACTTACAACGTATAGAGAATAGATATAAAAAAGCCCCTTACGGGGCTTTTTTATATCTATTTTTCAATTTAATACACGTCATATTCGTTTTAGTTATACAATCTGACTGTGTAATTTTTAAACGAGGAGATTATTTCTATCTAGCATACTTCACTTCAATAGTCGCTTCTCCAAGCTTAGCGCTATTCACATTGAAACCAACATACGCTGGCATTGCGTTTGCGTCTAAGTTAAGTGTATCCACACCTAAAGCAACAATTTTGACAATATAACGATGCGCTTTATCGCCTTCTGGAGGGCAAGCACCACCGTAACCAGGTGCACCAAAATCTGTCACAGATGAAACAGTACCCTTAGGTAACTTACTCATATCCGTGCCTGCACCTAAGCTAATGGAATTAACATTTGCTGGGATGTTGAACATAACCCAATGCCACCAACCACTACCAGTAGGAGCGTCAGGGTCATACATAGTAATAGCAAAGCTCTTTGTTCCTTTTGGCGCATTTTTCCAATGAAGTTCAGGGGAAACATTTTCGCCTGAGCAGCCAAAACTATTAAACACTTGAGTCATTTCCATGCTCGCACCATCTTTTAGCTGCGGGCTTGAGAGCGTAAAGTCTTTTGCAAAAGCAGGGCTTGAGCAAAGAACGAGAGAAAGGACAATCCAGGCAATTTTCTTAATTTTTTTCATAATAATACCTCCGTTTTAAAGAGAGTATGCAAATAAAGCCAGATTGTCACGCTCCTAAACGGACAAAGTACCGCCCCAATCGCCCCTTGCTTTACGCATTTCACGGGGTAGAACGCCAAATAAATCTTGAAAGCGACGAGAAAACCTTGAAGCAGAAGAGTAACCACAATCTAACGCAATGGACTCAACGCTTTCACTCGTTTGCTGTAGAAGCACTAAACCTGCGTGTAAGCGTTCAGATCGCAAAAGCTCACGAAGTCCATTTCCTGATTTCTCTAAATGCCTTCTCAGTGTGCGTTCGGTCATATGTAAATGGGAGGCAACGTCTGACATTTTCCATGGATACGATAATTCTTTACGAAAAAGTTCACGTAAACGCAAAGAAAGGGAATCAACACCCATCACACCATGCAACATAATCGTTCCAAAACTTTGACTTGCAATAAGCAGAAGTAAATTCTCAAGCATGCGTGTTGCGAATACTTGCGTACTCGAGCCATGGGTATTCTTCGATAAGGAATGACACATGAGAGCAAGGCTTTCTAGAACAGCTAAAAGAAAGTCGTCAGAAGAAAATTCCTGTAGGGAGCATTCCTGATGAGAAGATATAGTAGGGGAAGACTCACAAGCAGATGAAGTAGAAGATGATGAGGCAGAAGGTGAGGAGGTCGATAATAGATTTAAGGTATTATTATTGTGAAATAAATGAGAAACCGTGCTTATAACTTCTTGCGGAAAAGAAACACAGAGCGCAACATAACCTAAATTTTCATGATTTTGATTATCTTCTTTATCGCTCTTTTCTTTACCATTATTTTCTATCAAGCTCACATTACTCATGCATACGGGTACACCAGCAGGAAATAACGTAAGCCCTCCTCTCGGACAACGCTCAATATGCGTATCATGGTGTATGTGTTTTTCACCAGACACAACAAAGGCAATATTAGCACTTGCTGGTAAAAGATTATGTAAATAATAGGTTTCTTTACACACCGTCCACCCCATTCCAAGAGAACGTAAATTTTCCCCCACAGAATCTTCCAAAAAAAAGGAAGCGAGAGAACGTATATGCGTCTCAAATAAGGGGGACATCTTTTGGGGAGGAATGATAATAGGCTTATTTAGCATAAATAACTCCTTTAAGGAGAATGTGTTTTGCGAGAGCATTGAAAAGGAGATTCATAAAACATGTTTAAAAACCTCCCCTACGCTCTCGCATGAAAGAATTATGCTCTGATATAAAGCCCTTTCTGTAAATTCTCAATTTCGTCTTCAAAATGTAAAAGACCAGAAAGTCCAGGATGCAAAGCATCCGCATGAACTCCCTGATGATTTGTAAAACTATAGCGTCCCTTTTGCAAAAGAGGGCGTAGCATGCCAGGCATCAAAACAGACGCGTCTTTTTCTGATTTCCACGTACCACGAACTTTCACTTCCCATGTGCCCTTTTTAACTTCATCACCTAGTACAGCCACAACGGGGCGCACTGTATAATCATCAGGCACTTTTTCTTCGATACGATCAGGAAAGAAAAAACCTGTAGAAAGTGGGCGAAAAGGGCGAGACCCTGTATTAAAAAGTTCGTCCATAAAATCTTGAGGAGTGAGCTCCTGTTCTCTTGGAACAGGGGGCGTCTTAGGTGTAATATTATTCTTTTGTGCATAAAAATCAATGGCAGTTCTATATACATCCGTTACTTGAGCAACATAGGAAGGGCTCTTCGTTCTTCCTTCAAGTTTTAAAGACGCAGGATTCATCTTGATAAGGTCGTCCATGTAGCGCACAAGGCACAAGTCGGAGGGGGCAAAAATAGCACTAAAATCTTCACCTTGCTCAATATCCCAACAATCACTTCCCTGCCGCAGTGTTTCTTCAACACTCAAACGTATATCAGAGAACTTTGACCCTCGATAGTCAAAGCGACAAGGTTGGGTGCATTGGCCTAAATTGGCAGGTCTTTTATTAACCCACGCAGACATAAGACAATGCCCTGAAAGAGCAAGACACATAGCGCCATGAATAAAAATTTCAAATTCCATTTCAGGGAATTCTTTAATAAGGGCAGACATATCTTCCTTGCCAAGTTCACGAGCAAGGTTAATGCGTGAAACGCCTTGTTCTTTCCAAAAATGAACCGCAGCAGAATTCACAGAGTGAGCCTGTGTAGAAAGATGAATTTCCATTTGTGGGCACATTTTTTTAGCAAGCCACATAACACCAGGGTCAGCAATAATAAGCCCATCAACCCCAATATCAGGTAAAACTTCAAGCATTTTTTCAAGTTCAGGTAAATGTTTATTATAGGGCATTGCGTTTAAACAATAATAGACACGCACATTTTTTGCGTGCGCATCTTTTACAGCATCCCTCAGTTGTTCAATGGTGAAACCATCACATTTTGCACGTAAAGAAAGTTCATTTCCGCTTAAATAAACAGCGTCAGCACCATATATAAGAGCCGCATCAAGCTGTTCTCGTCCACCTGCAGGGATTAAAAGTTCTGGAATTTTCAAAAAAGCTGTCCTTTAAATTGTATAGATAAACAATTTTCATAATAATTTGAGAATATTTATCTTCCATGCAGGCACTTTTTCAACGTATTTCAAATTGCACCGCATTAATAAATAATCACTTGCTCTTTCTATAAATCTTTGCTGTCTGCTTGGCAATACGAAAAATATCACCCAAGAAAGAACCTTTATGTCTTTCGTCAAGCACAATGAGTGGCAAAGATTCGATTGAACCCCTTGAGCCAACACCTAAACGCACAGTTTCTTTTTTTACAACTTCCCCTTCTATCGGGGTAGTATTCCAATCAAAAAAACTTTTACTTTGAGAGCTTTCCACATCCTTATCTGCAAAAAAGGACGGATCTGACAATGTATAGTGTGACAAAAGACGGTCCACTTTATCATTTCCTGAAAAATGCGAGTGGTCACCTTCTTGACTCTCAATAATTGCCAAAGAGCGTGCCATACTTGCTTTTTGTAGGGAAATTTCTTGTTCTCGTCTTTGACGCTCAAGTTTCCGATCTTGTAAAAGCTCTAAAACACGGGTAAAAACATTAATATCGGTACTTAAAACACGCATAATATCTGATGATAATTCATAATGAAAACAGCCAGTTACTATTGAGCGAGAAATATCTTCAGAAGAAACATGCTTTGTACTTGCGTTGAGCAATAATTGAAGCTGTTCCGTATCTGATCTTTTTATGGCAGTTGTAATCATACCAAGAATAGGATGGGAACTTTTTGGGTATTCTTTTGAAAAACACATAACACACTCCTCAACCTTAATCCACTGCCCTACATCTATAAAAGCTTGACATGATTGAATAAGATAAATTTTAGCATTAGCATCTTCTTGACGTTCTTTATATAATTTATATAAACCGAATAAAGCAAGTGGCTTATAAAGAGAATCTGCGGAAATCGCTCGCTTAAAGTATCGCCATGCCTGATCGTAAAGTTTATCGTTTAATTTTGCACAACCTTCAGTGTAGGCTTGTTCACAGCTCATTGTCAATGGAGCGTCATAAGAAAATCTTGAGAGAGTCACGTCAAAAAGCTTAATCTTTTCTTGCTCTGCCAAACTATAGCGAGCTTGTAACTCTGGACTTGCCTTTTCCAGCGCCACAATTAAAGCTCTACGCTTTTTCTCCGCTGTTTCATAAATAGCATGCGCACCTTGTGACGCTAGAAAAATAGCATTCGGTGTTAAAGGACGTGCAAGCACCTCAAAAACACCAAGAGGTTTATACTTTTCCTCATGGTCTTCAGCTTTTTTCCCATCACCAAGAATAACAAGAGAAGGGACAGCCGCACCAAGAGGGTGTAAACGCAATAAAGACACAAAAGCCCTTGCGTCCATATCACTTAATTGTTCATGACAGATAACAATACAAGAATAAGATGCATTTAAATTTTTTCTTTGAAAAATAATATATTGAATAACTTCAACACTAGAAGAAAAAAAGCGTATACTGCGAAAACCTGTACGTCTAAGAATACGCCTATCTTCACGGGCGCTTTCTTCACTTTTTGCAACAAACAAGACTTCTGTAAATGGTAATAGCTCACTATTTAAAGAAAGTGTGGGGGTATCAGATTGTAGACGGGCAGTCATACTCGCTCCTTGATTAATAATACTCAATTTTTATAAAAATACAACTCTAAAGCAAAATGTGGAAATTATTGCCTAGAAGATGCTTCCAATTTGTTTGTTTGAGGAGAAAATCTTTTTTGTACGTTCTTTCGTTGTTACAAAACAATCTAGGCAAATTTATTGCTCAAATTTTTTTATATAAAAGAAGTTTTTCTCTCCAAAAAACACTAAAACTTTATAATAAAAATATTTTATATATTTCAAATATTTATATTATACTCTGTATTCAAAATCCCCATGTCCACTCTCCTTATGTCAAGAAGAATAAGTCAATTTAGAAAATTTTCTATCGGTGACAGAATGAAGGACATAAACACATAGAACAATCCATGCAAAAATCGTACCACATAAAAATACCTATTAGGGTTCATTTTAAAAATAATTTATACTATATATTCTTTTTTTGCTTAAAAATGCAAAGTGTTTCTTGACTTATTAGCGCACTATAGGCAAAATTGTTTTGAAGATGTGAAGATTATATTGAGATAATATATGATTTTCTTATTTTTACGTCCGTGCAAAAAAAGTCCAGAACAACATGTGAAATATTAAACATTAATGCGAGGTACTTATGCTTACAGTTGGACAATTCATGACCGATACCGTTTTTACATTGCAACCAAATGATAATATGTTAGATGCCCGTCACCTTATGTCACTGGCTAAAATTCGTCATGCTCCTGTTACTGATGATCATGGGCATTTTGAAGGCCTCGTTACTGACCGTGACCTTTTGGCATGTACTATTTCTCGTCTCGCTGAGATTGACGAAAAAATTCAAAGAGAACTCGATACCGCTATTCTTGTAAAAGATATTATGCGCAGAGATATCATGTGCGCCACTGTGGATACCGATATCCGAGACGCTGCTGCCCTTCTGCTTGAACATAAATATGGTTGCTTACCTGTTGTTAGAGAACGCACCCTTGTTGGCATACTTACAGAAGCGGATTTCATTAAGATTTCCCTTAAGCTTTTGAATGAAAAAGCAGATTCAGAAGTATAAAACAAGAAACCAAACACCTTTACTTTTTACATAATTATATGTTTATAAAAGTCGTGCTATACAAATGACGTTTATAAATATTTTCACCAAGGTGAGTTTATTAGTGCCAAAAGATTAATTATCAAAAAAATAAGCAATCAAACAGGCACAAATGTTTTTTGTGTTCATAAACAGAGCACGTGAACACATAAGTAAAACAAGAGATACACAACTATCCCCTTGTAAAACTTATGAACCTCTCGTGCTTTGTGTATTTTTTGCAACAGACAAAAATACACAGCCAAAACAATAAAACAACCGATAACATATCTGTCAGGAGTTTTTTCTTCATGTCCTTGTCTTTTAAAAATTCAAAGCTCGGTACCATTATTGCATTTATTACCTTGTCGCTTATAAGCTTAGCTGGTTACCTATTACTGAAAGATCTCAATGGTCCAACTTTTTCGTTTGACCCAGAACTTGGCAGTCGCATTGGACCACGGCAAGAAATCATCCTGCATGTCTCTGATAGCGCAGGAATACGAAAGCTCGTGATAACGGTGCAACGTGGCGCTCAACGCATGAAGCTTCACCAAGAAACCTATGCAGACAAACCCACCTCTATTGAATTTCCTTTCACGCTTGAAGACGCCGCATTACCTGATGGTGCGTTTACTTTAGAAATAAAAGCGTACGATGCCTCCCTTGCAGGCTTCGGTAAGGGTAACAGTACAACAGAAGAAACTGTACTTAACCTTGATAATCAGCCCCCACGAATTAGTGTTAAAACATTGCCTCCTGGCGTTAAACGTGGCGGTTCTGCTCTTGTTGTTTATAGTGTGAATGAGCCTGTTCGCGAAACAGGTGTTTACGTCAATGATATCTTTTTTAAAGGCTACGAACAAAAGAAAAACACCTACGCTTGCTTATTTCCTTTTGCTGAAAGTATCTCCCCTAGTGACTTTTTGCCACAAATTATGGCAAAAGATTTAGCAGGAAATATAACGGAAAGCCGCCTTACGGTGAATGCTCGCAATACCCAATTCAAAAACGACACCCTAAAAATCGACACTGCCTTCCTTGAAGGAAAAAAAGCAGAGCTTGCCCTCTTAGCTCCCCATAAAAAAACGCCACTCGAACAGTATATTGAAGCTAATACACAAAGCAGAATTAGAGATAATGAAATTCTTCTCAATATTGGGGAAAATTCCACAGCAACCCCGCTTTGGAAAGGAGCTTTTAGAGCACTTCCACGCTCAGCCGCAAAAGCGACTTTCGGAGACCGCCGAACATATACACACGACGGGAAAACCATAGACAAGCAAGTTCACCAAGGCTTAGACCTTGCTTCTGTTGCAAAAGCTCCTATTCCTGCCGCTAATAACGGTAAAGTGGTTTTTGCAGAACCTCTAGGTATTTATGGCAATCTTATCATCATTGACCACGGACTTGGACTTTTTTCTATTTATTCGCATCTTACAGACATGAACGTGGCTGTTGGCGAAGAAGTAAAAACAAATCAAACCATTGGTACAACAGGAAAAAGTGGCCTTGCTGGTGGCGACCATGTACATTTTGGTTTCCTTGTGGGCGGTGTTCCCGTTCAACCAAAGGAATGGCTAGACAGTAAATGGATAAGAAATAATATCACCTCTCGCCTAAGTACTGCCCGTTAATTATTTGTTTTTGCTTTCATAAGGAGTAATTTATGCCTCATAAAGGTCCTCATATCTCTATTTCTGCTGCATTTGTAGTGAACCGAATTCTACGTATTAATCTCGATGAATTTGAAAGTTGGCCACCTGCGGTAAAAACTCTGGCCAGCCAAATCGCCGAAGAGCTTTTCTTAGTAGCGTATAATCCCTTTATTCCTGCTGAAAGTGTCAAACAGAGCGTTGGCGAACGCTTTGAAAGAGAAGTTCAAGCGCTTGCGCACGTTTACGCAACAGGAATAGGCGAAGGAATCACCATGTTCTGGAGTACCTACGCCGCCGAAACCACTTTTCGAGAAGGCCTTATCCTGCGCTTAAAAGAATTTATGCCAAACGACTGCATCATTTCAAAACCTGGCGCCCTTGTAGAAACATCTACAGATGCGACAGATCTTCGTATGGAACTACCACTCTTAGTAGTAGAACCCGATAATATCGATCAGGTGAGCAAGCTTATACGCCTTGCCAACGAAATGACATTTGCTATTGTCCCACGTGGCGGTGGCTCTGGTATGACGGGGGGCGCTGTTCCAGCAAGAAAAAGAAGTGTTATCGTTAACATGACACGCCTCACAAAGATCGAAGTAAATCCACAAAATAAAACTATGATGTGCCAAGCAGGCGTTATCACTCAAGATGCTATTGATGCCGCAAATAGCGCAGGCTTTTTATTCACGGTAGACCCTGCCTCAAAAACCGCCTCAAGTATTGGTGGTAATGTTGCAGAAAACTCTGGTGGGCCTTTTTGTTTCGAGTATGGCACAACCCTCGACAACCTCATTTCTTGGCGCATGGTAACACCTACAGGGGAAGTTATTCGCATTGAAAGAATACGTCATCCACGCCACAAAATTCTAGAAAATGAAATTGCTGTATTTGAAGTGCGTGATGATGTATCAGGCGGACTTCGCAGTGTTGTTGAACTTGGTGGAGACGAAATTCGTTTGCCTGGTCTTGGTAAAGACGTTACCAACAAAGCCCTCGGTGGCTTACCTGGCATGCAAAAAGAAGGCGTGGACGGTATTATCGTCGACACAATTTTCATGGTTCATGACAAACCTAAATTTTCACGGGTACTTGCCCTCGAATTTTTTGGGCGTAGCATGAAGCCTGCCGCTGAACTTATTAATAAAATTGTAGCACTACGAGACAAAATCCGAGAAGAAGGGGATTATGTTCGAGTTTCTGCCCTTGAAGAATTTAACGTAAAATACGTACAAGCCATTGAATATAAAAGAAAATCACCAAAACACGAAGGTGACCCTATATCTGTTATCATTGTTCAAGTTGATGGAAATGACGCAGATTTACTCGATGATTGCGTGAAGGACATATTACACCTTGTGGGTGATAATGAATTTATTTACGCAATACTAGCAAAAGACACCAAGGAAGGGGAACTTTTTTGGGAAGATAGACATAAGCTCTCAGCCATTGCCAAGCGTACTTCAGGTTTTAAAATGAATGAAGACGTCGTACTTCCTATGCCTAAAATTCCAGAATTTGCCCATTTTCTTGAATTGCTAAACCTTGAATGTGCAGGAGTTGCATATCGCTATGCCCTACAAGAAGTGGGGAGATTACAAGGCTTCCCTCTACAGGATAGCGAATTTAACGATGAATTTGCCTTTGCATCAACGGTCGCTGTTGGAGATTTTACCACAGTAGAAACCGAGCTTGACATCTCAGACGATGAACTCATGATAAGAGCTGCCTTATTCCTTGATACTTTAATAAATAAATACCCACGCCTTAAGGATAAAATCCAAGCGATATCTGCCTATATGGCAAAAAGTCGGATTATTGTTGCAAGCCACATGCACGCAGGAGACGGAAACTGTCATGTGAATCTACCCGTCAACTCAAATGATCCACATATGATGGAAAACGCCGAAGAAGCTGTTTTACGTGTCATGGAAACCGCCAAAGAAATGGGCGGCGCTGTATCAGGTGAGCACGGCATCGGTATAACCAAAATAAACTTTCTTGAACCAGAAAAAATCGAAGCCTTACGAAAATTCAAAGAACGTGTCGACCCAAGAGAAATATTAAACCCAGGAAAACTCGTTCAACGAGAGCTTCCTGTACGTCCCTTTACCTTCTCTTTTAACCGCCTTATTGAGGATATCCGTGATAGTGGCTTACCAGACAAAGAACGATTTATAGAACTTCTTTCCACCGTTCAAGGCTGTACCCGTTGCGGAAAATGTAAACAGGTTTGCCCAATGGTTTACCCTGAACGCTCCTACCAATTTCACCCAAGAAATAAAAATATGATTCTCGGTGCCATTACCGAGGCTATCTATTATGCCCAAGTTACAAAAGGTAAACCAGACGCAAAGCTCCTAGAAGAACTTCGTCGAATGGTTGAACATTGTACGGGTTGTGGGCGCTGCACATCCGTTTGCCCAGTTAAGATTGACTCTGCAAGAGTCGCCCTTGCCATGCTTGCATTCCTCAAAGAAGAAGGCGCAGGCGGTCATAAATTTAAAAATACAGTGCTTGGATGGCTCTCTAATAACCCCACCGTTCGTATACCAACAATGGCAAAAGCCGCTGCGGTTGGACAAAAAGTAGGTAACACCATGCTTGGGCTTGTGCCTAAAATGTGGAGAGATCGCTTTGAAAGCCCCATGTTTTCCGCAAAAGGGCCAAGCCTTGGTCTTTCCAATCTTTATCAAGAATTACACCTAGAAAAAGGGGGACTCTTTGTCCCTAAAGCTCTAGCAGAAAAACTAGAAAAATCCTCTAGCTTAGAAGATTTTGGAACAGAAGCTTTGCTCTACTTTCCTGGTTGTGGTGGTTCTTTATTTTACAAACGCATCGCACTAGCGAGCATTGCACTGCTCACCGATGCAGGATATGCAGTTGTTGTACCAGAAAGACATTTATGTTGCGGATACCCTCTGCTTAGCTCTGGTGCTGACGGTAATTATAAAGAAAATCTCGCACGTAATAAACAAATCCTTGCTGCCACTATAAAATCAGCGGAAGCAAGAGGTCTACGAATTAGCAAGCTCATCACAGCATGTGGTTCTTGCCGAGATTCTCTACATCGCTATGATATAGAAGATATCCACGGAATTCCTCTTACTCAAATGGACGTGATTCAAGTACTTGTTTCACAAGCCGATGAGTGTGTCATGTGCACAGGTAAAGACATGCACCTACTCTACCACGCTTCTTGCCACCCTGAATGGTCTGGCGTAAAAGCAGTTAAAGGGGGTGCCGCCGTTGCCTCTGCGCTTGAAAAAATAAGTGGGGCAAAAATAAGCATAAGCCAAGGCTGCTGCGGAGAATCAGGAACAGGTGCCTATTCCTCCCCTGGAATTTACAACGCACTGCGTGAACGTAAAAAAATGCGCCTTGAAAAATCCCTCCCTATCTATGAACCAGAAACACCTATACTTGTAGGTTGTCCATCCTGTAAAATAGGTGTCGGACGAACTCTTTTAGGGCTAAGCGAAGCAGGACACACAGAACTTGCAAAACACACAGTTCTACACAGCACAGAATGGTTAGCAGAGCGTATGTTTGGCGAAAACTGGATGCAAAATCTAAAAAAAGAGGCCATAAAAGTTGATACGACAACAGGCTTTAGAATACTAGATTCAATAAGAAAATAAAGTCTGAAATATAATAATCTCCTCTAAACAGATTGAGATTTCTATAGAATTACTTTTTTGGGAGAAAACTTTAAAAAAGCTTTCTCCCATCTTTATTCTTGATAATACAATTATCAAAACGCATTACTTAGGTCATGTCCACAAGTTCACACAATAAACTTTCCACATTTCACAGATATTCGTTCATATTAAACTAACAATTTTCACATTCAACTCAAATATTTTGGAGCATCACATGAGCACAACTGAAAACATCATCCGTGTAGGCATTCTAGGCTACGGAAACCTTGGACGTGGAGCAGAGCTTTCCATCAAACAAAACGCCGACATGACTCTTGTTGGTATTTTTACTCGTCGAGATCCTGCCAGCGTCAAACCAGAAACTAATGCGCCCGTATATGACATGGATAAACTCCTTACCATGCAAAATGATATCGATGTCCTTATTCTTTGCGGTGGCAGTGCCACAGACTTACCAAAGCAAGGCCCTGACTTAGCACAATATTTCAATATCGTGGACAGCTTTGACACCCATGCAGCCATTCCAGACTATTATGCAAAAGTGAACGAAGCCGCCAAAAAGAGCAACAAAGTCGCCCTTATCTCTGTAGGTTGGGACCCAGGCATGTTCTCCCTCAATCGCCTCTATGCAGGTTGCATACTCCCACAAGGAAAAGACTATACATTTTGGGGCAAAGGCGTAAGCCAAGGCCATTCCGATGCCATTAGACGCATCGAAGGCGTTGCCGACGGAAAACAGTACACAATCCCTGTTGAAGAAGCACTACAAGCCGTACGTGACGGAAAAGATCCCGTTCTCAGCACAAGAGAAAAACACACAAGAGAATGCTTCGTGGTTGCAAAAGACGGTGCCGACACCAAGAAAATAGAAGCAGAAATTATTAATATGCCTAACTATTTTGCAGACTACAACACCACCGTACACTTCATCTCTCAAGATGAACTCAACAAAAACCACAGCGCAATAGCACACGGTGGTTTTGTCATGAGAACAGGCAAAACAGGCGTGAACCAAGAAACAAACCATCTCATCGAATACTCACTCAAACTAGGTTCAAACCCAGAATTCACAGCCTCCGTTCTTGTTGCTTACGCACGAGCCAACCAAAGACTACGCAAACACGGCGCAACAGGCGCATTCACCGTATTCGATATCCCACCAGCCTATCTATCACCTCTATCAGGCGAAGAACTACGTAAAAATCTTTTGTAAGAATCTTTTGTTTTTGTGGGGGAAAACCACGTTTTTTTGAAAAAAACGAGGTTTTCCCCCACACCCCCTTTCCTTAAAAAACACTTTAGTTCCTATGGTTTACAAATATTTGAACTCAAAAGCATCGAATAAACCAAGTCAATATTCCATGTGAACGGACAAAGAGTGTTTAAAAATTCCAGGAGAAATATATGAAAAAAGTAATCATCGCATCTGATCATGCAGGTTTTATTCTCAAAAGTGCTATTGTCGAGCATTTAAAGAAACAAGGCTACCCTGTGAACGACTTAGGCCCAGAAGCCTCTATAAGCTGCCATTATCCCGATAGTGCAAAAAATGTAACGGATACCATGCTAACAGATAAAGACGCATTTGGTATTTTAATTTGCGGATCAGGTATCGGAATGAGCATGGCAGCAAACCGTGTGCATGGAATTCGAGCAGCCCTCGCTACATGCGAATTTCACGCAAGAGCCTGCAGAGAACATAATAACGCTAATATTCTTTGCCTAGGGGAAAGAGTAACAGGCGTTGGTGTTGCTCTCAATCTTGTGGATATTTTCTTGAATACAGAATTTGCAGGCGGAAGACACCTCACAAGAATAGAACTCTTTGATTAATACACCTTCGAAAATCTGAACAAATTCGTAGAGAGTTCTTCATGGAATCATGCCTTGAAGAACTCTCTTTTTTAACACCCCGTTCCCTCAAAATAATTACACGCTCACAAAAGTTTCACGCTCACAAAAGTTTCACGCTCACAAAAGTTTCACGCTCACAAAAGTTTCACGCTCACAAAAAAAAAGCCCCATATGGGGGGCTTGCCTACCAGAGGCGACCAAAGGTCGTTTGCGTTTACGAAGAATGAGTAAATACGCAAATAGAGAGCCAAGGTGGGGAATCATTCCCCCAAAAAAAGCTCTTTCTAAAAACATCATTCCCCCAAAAAAAATCTCTTTTAATTAGAAACAACTGGAGTGCCTTCTGGCAAAAGCAACTTGAGTTGTTCTTTGGGGTAGGGGCTTGTAGTTTTGTTTTCTTTTATGAGCAGAATTGCGCTGTATTCCTCGAAGAGGGAGCTCAGTTCAACTTTGTAAGGCAGATTATTTTCATCATATTCTATGAAAATTTGCCATTCATCGTTGATGTTTGACTCAACAGGTAGAGCCAAGGAATTTAACCGTATAGAGCCAAAAAACTCTTTATTTTCAAAATGAAAAAGATATTTTTCTTCGGTGTTTACACCAGCGTCGAGGTCAATATTACTGAGACTTATGCCACCAAAGGCGTGGGCAAAATTCCCTCGTAATAGATAGGACAAATCAAGAAAGGATATGGGCATTGGCATACCGAGTGCAAGTAGTGCGCTCACTTTTGAGCCACCACTAACTTTAATCGCTTTTTTTTCTTGAGAGAAGTAGACTAAAAGTGCTTTTTCTGTTTCCTCAATTTTAGCGATACTCGCCCCTACTCCTGCTTGAATATCTAAACGCAAAGGTAGCTGTCCATTAGCCCAGAGAATATAGGTAACTCGGTGAGTTCTATTCGCATAACCAAAGCGAAGGCTACCACTCAATGAATATGGTTTTATAATATTCTTTGTCTTTTTTTCAAAAATAAACTTTTCCCAAAGAGCTTCCGCTTCTGCTTTCACGGGTGGCGTTACGGGGATTTTAATATCAGACGTCGCACATCCTGTAAAAAAGAAAAAGAGAAATAGAAAAAAGATATTATGAAATTTTACTTTTAATATTTTAGCCTGTTTTTGTATAGTATAGTTCATATTATTTCTTCATGTTTTTCTTTAATATTTACCTGATTTTCTTTGGTGCTCATCAGTTTGTAAGGGCACACAAATCCAGAACAAGGCAAACAGTGTTTAGTTATTTTGTCAACTTTTCTAACTTGCTTTTTACTGTTGGGTTAGCTTTTATTTTTATAGAGCGTTCCCAGCCAGTTTTTGCATCTGTACTATTACCAAGGGAAAAGGCAATATCACCATAGTGATCCCACATGGCTGGATCTTCTGATGTATTTGATTTTATAAGTGAAATAGCCTTTTGAATATATATCCACGCCTGACTATAATTTTCCATCTGATAATACGCCCATGCGAGGGAGTCAGTGATATAATCAGTATCTGGGCTAATGCTATTCGCTTTTTCAAGCAATCCTAGTGCATACTTCATATCACGCTTACGTTCTATTAAAGTGTATCCAATAAAGTTTAGTACTTCGTGGTTTTCAGGATCATTTTCTAATAGGTCTTCCATGAGTTTAAACGCTTTCTCTTCCATTCCAAGATTGACGTGCACGAAGGCATATTTAAACGCCGCATCAGAATCTTTTGGATTAGTCTTCAAATACATTTCTAAAAGAGGCAAGGCTTTCGCATATGCGCCTTGATACAGATAAATCTGATATTCCATGGTCACAAAGGTCATGTCATCTTTAAAATTTCTTTGTGCTTCTTGAAGTGTACTAACTGCTTCTTGAAGTTTTTCTTGCTCTAAATAAATTTGTGTGCGCAGGCTTAAGCTATTCTTGTAATGTTTATCTTGAGGTGTTATTTGATTGAGAAAACCAAGTGATTTAGCATAGTTCTTTGAACCTTCATACGCCAATGCACCTTGCAGGTAAAGCAGTTCACGGGGAGGATTGTCTTGTTTTGCCATATTAGAAAGAAGAATTTCAACAAGGTCAGCTCGTCCTTCTTCCATCAGCATAGAGGAAGCACCCACAGTAAAACTAAAGGAGTCCGAGCTTTTTTGTGCAAGTTCTAAGGCCTTATCGGGGTTACCTTCTTTTAGGGCTATACCGACGAGGCGAAGCTGAATATCTTGATTATAGGCATCAAAGCCAAGGACACGTTCATAATATTTACGAGCCGCACGATAATTTTTTCTTTCTTCTTCGATTTGAGCTAATTCAAGAACTACTTCCATGAATTCGGGCATGCCCTTGAGTGCTTTTTTGAGTGCCTTAACCGCCTCATCAAGCCGTCCTAGTTTTCTTAATGAAAACCCTGTATAATAGAGAACCATGGGCGTTTTTTCTGATTCGGGCAAGTTATCAAAGGTAATATATGCATTCTGAGCATCATCGGTTTTTAAGTAGATGAGTGCAAGTTCCATTTGTGCAATATATTTCTTAGGATTTTGTGAAGCATAGGTTTTAAGAACTTTAATCGCTGCTTCATTATCGTCATCTTGTATGAGGATAGCTTCAGCAAGCATCACATGGATATCCAAATCATTCGGCATTTTTTTAGCAGCATTTTCAAGGAGCGCACGAGTTTCTTTCAAGTGCCCATTGGACAAAAGCCAAGAAGCAGCCCCCGCAAGGGACTGAGAATGCAGGGATAGGCGAAGTAAGGCTTCGCTTGATTCCATAACCTTCTCATAATCATCATTCCGAATGGCTTCATCAAGGGCGAGATATATAAAGCTTTCTTCGGCCTTTTTTGTAAATACAGGTTTAGTAACGACTTTATTATTTAAGCTAAGATATGGATTATAATCTGCTTGCATATTTTGCTCAAAGGGAAAAAGAGGAGCAACCATTTGGCTTGAGCTTTGTGCAAAGTTACAGGCTTGTAACAAACAAAGACACGACAATGTTAATAAAACGCGCATAATATATCCTGTAGTTCAGATTATTATCTTAACTAATTATAATGTTCAATTTTTAAGGCTGTATCCATGATTCAGAAAAATCTTTAATCTCTTCACCTAAGTGGTTACGTAGCTTTACTAAAAGGCGCGCTTCTAGTTGCCTAATGCGCTCACGAGTCACATTATACTTTTCCCCGATTTCACGCAAGGTCACAGGGTCATCGGTTAAAAGGCGGTTCTCTAAAATAAAGGTTTCTTTATCGGATAGTTTTGGCAGTAAACCAGATATTCCGTCGTGAATAAGCCCTGCCATTTCTGACTCGGCATAGCTATCTTCAATCCCAGGGCCAAGCGCAGGCAAAAAGTCTATTCTGCTGGCGCTGCCATATTCGTCATTCACTGGTAAATCTAATGACATATCACCTGTATCGAGGCGTTGTTGCATCTCAACAACTTGATCAACGGAAACCCCAAGAGCTTCAGAAAGCGCAGCCGCATCAGGGTCAAAACCTTGAGCCATAAGTTTTTGTCTTTCTTTATTTAAATTATAAAATAACTTTCTTTGGGCTTGGGTTGTCCCAATCTTAACCATGCGCCAGTTATCCATAATAAATTTTAGTATGTACGCTTTTATCCAAAAAGACGCATAATAGGAAAATTTAATACCTTTATCTGGATCAAATTTATTAACAGCACGCATGAGTCCGACATTACCCTCTTGAATTAAATCAAGGACATTTTGCATCCAACGTCGTTGAAAATCCATGGCAACTTTAACCACAAGACGCAGGTGAGAGGAAATAATACGAAACGCAGCATCGGAATCGCCTTCATCACGAACCCGCCTTGCCAGCTCAACTTCTTCGTCTGGTTGGAGCAAGGGAAATTTACTCACTTCACGGATATAGAGTTGCAAATTATCCTGAATAAGCGTGGAAGGAAGGTGCTTTGTTGCTGGTAATGGTAAGTCTTTTGAGTGATTATAAGCGTCCAAAGCATATATTTTATCTTCATAGGCATCGCTAAGATCATCCGTCAAGTCGCCTGCCAAATCACCCGTCAGATCATCTGTAAGGTTGTCTTCGTCATCGTCTGCAAGCTCATCAAAATCATCTGTATCGTCAGCATCAGCAGTGCCCACAATATCGGCGACAGCATCAAATCCAGCAGAGGCTAAAATAGCGTCAGCAACGGCATCAAGCTCTGAAGATTTATGTTCCTCGCCAGTAACTATCTCAAGTTCATATGTTTTTTCATTTTTACTTGTTTTAGCGCTTGTTTTTTTATCACTGTTTTTTTTCTTATCTAGGTCTTGCACAGACTTTTTAGTGGATTTTTTTACTTGATTTTTTACAGGTGTGCCTATAGATTCAAGGAGGTGCTCGTCCGTTTTCTTTTTTCTTTTTGTTGAAGAAGTTGTTGCTACGGCTTGTACGGGTTCATTTATATCAGTGTTCACAGGCTCAATTCCATAGATGTTATTTTGCTCTGTTTCCATTATGTTTTCATGGTCTTTATTTTTTTTTGCTAAGTGGGATTTGGACATTTTTTCCTCTTCCAAGCTAAGTAAATTCTTGTTATATAACTTATATTACGAATTTTCTTTATTTCTAATATGCCTTACCTTACTCTGTAAAACGGAAAATTCATAATATACAAATACTTACAATTGTAAGCCTTCATTCATCTTGATATCTTATTAGGTATTGAATTGCTTTTCAAGTTTTTTTATCTACTGAGTCCAAATTTTAAATACAAAACGAGCATTTTGCTAGGAGAAATATTTTGACTACACTACGATCATTACTAAAAAACAATAGTCCTCTTTTTATCGATGGCGCAATGGGCACGATGTTGCAATCCCTTGGAATACCAAGTGGTGTGAATCCTGCAGAATTTTGCATGGAGCGTATGGATATTGTACGACAAGTGCATACTGCGTACATTGAAGCGGGAGCTGATATAGTTCTCACGGCGACTTTTGGTGGCACATCTTTCAAATTACCTTCCTCAATCGACCCTACCGCTTTCAACAAAGCTATGGCAGAAAACACAAAACAAGTCACAAAAGAACTCTCCCAAAAGCTCGACCGACCTCTTTTCGTTGCAGGGGATATTGGCCCAGTTGGACACTTCCTAAAGCCACTTGGTGATCTTGCACCAGAAACATTTATCGAGGCTATTCGTGCTCAAGTGCGTGGACTTGTTGCAGGTGGAGTCGACCTTATTTTTATTGAAACCCAATTTGATTTAGCAGAATTACGTGCTGCAATTGCTGCTGTGCGTATGGAATCTGATTTACCTGTTTTTGTATCCATGACATTTGAGGGCGGAGTAAACCTAACAGGCACAACCCCTGAAATTTATGCTGCCACTATGCAGAATATTGGCGTTGATGCTATAGGTGTCAATTGTGGTGCAGGCCCTGAACAACTTTTATCTGTTGTGCAGAAAATTTTAGCGTCTTGTACATTGCCAGTCTTTGCAAAACCAAACGCAGGACTTCCTGAGCTTATTGACGGCGAAACTGTTTTCAGACTTTCTCCTGAAGATTTTTCAGAAAAGACAGAACTTATCGCACGAGCAGGCGCTACTATTTTAGGTGGTTGCTGTGGAACAAACCCTGAGCATATCCGTATGCTTCGTGAAAGAGTCTTAGCGGCATATGAAGAAAAATTCACAGCTCCTGCACGCTCCATTCCAAGTGGCGCTCGCATAACAAGCCGCTCAAAAATTGTTCACGTAGGTAGAGACTTCCCTTCTGTTCTTATTGGAAATCGCATAAATGCCCAAAATGATGCAAGTCTTAAGGCAGAATTAGAAGCAGATAATTTTGACCTTGCCGAAGAGTATGCAAGCGACCAAGTAGATCTTGGTGCACATATTTTAGGTGTTAACGCAGTGCTTGACAATGTTGATGAAGCTAAGCTTCTACCAAGCCTTTTAGAAACGCTCCTCACCTATAATTCCATACCATTTTGCCTCAATTTCTCAAGTACTGAAGCACTGATAGCGACAATCCCTTGGTATACAGGTTCTGCTCTTCTCAATCCCATAAGCGCAGACGCAAGCAACGCTGATTCACTGGAAAAAATAACGGCTCAAAGCAAGCTTTGGGGCGCTCCTCTCATCCTGCCTTTGTCTATAGGCTCACAAATGCCACAGTCTGCAAAAGAACGCATCCAAGTGATTGAAAAGGCGCTTAAAGACGTGCAAAAATATAACATGCCAAATCATCTTATTATTATTGACACCTTAGCATTCACTGATAGACATGAGCCAAAGATATGTAATGAAACAGAAGAATGGTGCCATGAACATAATTTAGCGAGTACCTTTACTTTCTCAAATATTTCTTCAGAAACACCTACAAAGGGCTAAGGATTCTATCGTTTTTCAAAGCGAATATTTTATTCCACTATTCTGATTTTAAAAGGGAACTTTTCATAAAGCCGTTACAAACTTGTAGTAGGCTTTTATGAAAAGTTCACTTTTTACTCATTGCTATTTTTTCGGATTGTGCATAGGTCTTAACTATTGCACTTCACTAGTAATTAGTATACACAAGAACAAGTCACCT
>CAMQVJ010000024.1 GCA_947038175.1 uncultured Desulfovibrio sp. | reverse complement strand
ACCCACGGAATAGGTTTTCCAATGGCTGGTATCTAGTTTTGTTTCCATGGAAGCTCCTGTTTTTGGTATAAAAAAGATGGAAATACAAAGAATTATGATGAGGTTGAATTTTTTCATGCGTGCCTCTGTGTTTTATAGGTGTTTATGGTGTTTCTCAATTTTTAGCATTCACTTTTGATTGAGAATTATCATGTTTGTCTTTTACATGATATTAAGATTTTATTTTTTCAAAATTATCTTTTAGCAATTTATTGATTAAAAAATAGGTTGAATGTCGTACATCGTCAAGGTCGCATATTGATTGGTGGGCATTATCCGTAATGGCTTTTTCTATTATTATGTAGTTTTCGCCATTGGTAATGCTTTTTTCATTCCATGAGGCTATAGGAACGGTGCCGTCTCCCACATGAGCAATCGCGTTTAATGTTAAATCACAATTATTAATGAGGAGATTTTGGTTGTCATTGTCTTTTGAAATTTTGGAATCTTCCTCTGGCCACTTAGGTGCTTTTGGATAATGGATGATGTATCCACCTTGTAGAGGTGCTCCGTCATGCTTATACTCATACTTTATTTGAGGTGCTTTTACTCCCCAAACGAGTTCCCCCGTGGTGGGATCATTTTGAGAGGCGGCAAAAATATAATAGGCATTCTTTGTAAGGGGGGTGTCTTTAATCTCCAAGTGGAATGCTTTAACTTTATCTATGAAGCAATTGAAAAGTTCTCTTTTAATTTTGTTCTTTTCTTCTGACGTGCGTGGACCTACAAAAGCTTGTTTGGCTTTAGTGTCTGGAGGGGGCGTTGCCTTGGTGCTTGCCTCTTTAATTTCCTCTTCTTTTTGTTTTTCTTGGGCTAATGTTTGGTCGTTGTTACACAATAGGTAGGTGTTTCCGTTCTTATTGCCTTTCTCTATATCTCCCATAATATTCACCCGTTTACGAAGTTTCTTGGCTTCATCGCGTATATTGTTTGCATTTTCCATGACCGTTCCTGCGGGATCGAAGTAGTCTAAGTTATCTTCTGGCAGAAGGGAATACCACGCTTTGCCTTTATATATTTTTTCGTAGACCTCTTCATTGGAAGACGCCAAGGCTTTGAAGGGGGTATCTGTAGATATACCTTGAAATTGTTGCCATAACCATGCTTTTGGGGTGCTTTCAGGAGGATATACGCCTTCCCTTGAAGGATCGAAGTAGTCTGCTCCGCGTGTTATTAGCGATTTTTTGAATCTTAGTTCTGCGGTAGTGCCAAGATAACCGCCTGTGCCATTTGGTAAAAGTTCTAATACTCCTTGGCATTGCAACATAACAGAGCAAAAGGATTCGGTTGATGTTCCAAAAATTACGTCAAAAGGATTTCGGGCTGCATAGATTAACCCTGTAGCTAGGTCGTAAGATTCACTAGCAACACGAACAACTTCTGGTGTGTTACTGATTATTTTGGCTATATTATAAGAGTATAGGAGATTTGGGGCCCATGGTGCTTTTGCTATTGCTGCAAGCTGGACTCCTTGTTTACTCCCCTGTTCTAATGCTTTTGCATTTTGCTGTGTGACCTGCGTTTCCTTGTTTTCTGTTGATACTATCCCTTTCATTTTTTCTTGTAATTTGATGTCCATATTGCTTAAAAGAGCTATGGCTTTAATATTTTCTTCAATCCCTGTTCTTGCCCTTTTGTATATTTCTGGTAAGCCATGTATGGGCATGGAAAGATGGAGTGCTCCTAAAATAAATCTGTTATTTTCGATGCTTATATGTTTGGCTATCAAGCCCCCCGAACCATGGGTGATAAGTAAAACTTGAAACTTTTTTGTGGCTAAATTAACAGCACCTGCAGATTCATTGTAGTAAGGTAGCATTTTATTTTGAATGAAGGTGGCAATGTCGTTAGCTGAATCAGCGTTACTTTTTAACCAATTATAGCCTTGTGCCCAAATATCGAACCTAAAAGCAGCTGTCTGTTTAAGATCTTCTGTTTTTATTTCTTTTCTACTTCTTCTTGAGCGTTGAGTTCTAGGGTTTAACAAAAAATAAGCTTCTGCTTCATTATTTACAATTTTGGTAAGCGCATCTAGTCTAATATCGTCAATGCTGTCACCTAGATACGGCGCCCAATTTGTACACATACTATCGTGATGGAAGATATTATTTAGTTTATCATCCAAATTGAAAAGGAATTCGTGGTAGCCTGTGAAAATTGTACCCCAACCAAATGCCTGTTTCTTTTCTAAATTTCCGGTGAGTTTTTCGTCGTATAGTTTACAGGCAAACTGATCAAGCTTTCTTTGCTTCATTTTTGAAGTTGAAGCGGTATAGCCCACCATTGTTGAATATATACCTCCTGTCTTGTTGGTAGTGTTTATGACTTCTGGCATAATTGAATTTGCGGCAGTTTTTGCTGCAGCCGTTGTTACAGGTTCCATTCCGTTCGCTATATGAAGACCTCCATCTAACCATATATATGTTATGTAAACACCACCTACTATCACAGTGGGTACAGCACCTACAGTTACTGCAGTGCTTGCAAACATAAACACCATGATATCAACAGCTAATTTAATAAATTCCGTTCCCCATTGTGTTAAATGGTCTGTCAATTGTTCTTTTAGAATTCTTTCAATGTCTTTATCTGAATATAGATCCATCATTTCGTCAGCTGTTTCACGTATTTCCTTTCTTTTTAATTTTTCAGTGTTGTCTTGACAGAGTTTTTTGAAGTCTTCGTAAGTTATCTCGTTTAATTTTAACTGAATATACAAGTCTTCAACAGCTGCTCGTATTGCCTTTTTTCCACCCGAAAAATTCCACACAGGTGTATCCTTAGGCAATGCCATTTCCTTATTATATTTTTCATTAATAAGGTTTGAACCCATAAGCCCAGGTATAAATAAAACTGGAATGGTTGGGCGTTGGTCTATTGGAACTTTAACTGGATGTTTACCGTCCTTACATACAGTGAGAGTACACTCAGCCGTTGCACTGTTATCGTGAGAATTAGGATATATGGGGGCTTCTGCACTCCATTGCTTTGTATCTTCAGATGTGGCTACTTCTTTTTCACTCATTTTACTCTCTCCTTCATGTAAAGTTATTAGGCTTTTTGAAGTTTGTATATTTCTCTTCTTTGTATGTGGTACAAATTCCTGACTACATAAATTGAGTTTGTATGTCATAAATATAGCATAATATATATAATATACAATATGCTTATTTTTTTTTACAAGACTCTTTTCATTCGTAGAGGGGCTTTTTGTGGGAATGGTGTTTGCTGTGAATAATTTTGTTTTGTTTGTGGGGAATTTAGAGGGGAGGTTTCGTAATTTCCTTGCATTTGTAGTGGTGCTTGTGTGGTACTCATCCTATTGTTACTCTGCATATTTTCGCTTTTGCTTGCGCTTTTATTCTCGCTTTCGCTTGCTCTGGGTTCTGTCTTTCTTCTTTCATTAAGATGACTGCTTGTGGTATTTGATAGAACACCTATTTCTTTGAGTGCGAGCATTGCGGCTATAAATTGCGGGACATAGCGCTGGGTTTCTGCTTTTAGGGGGCTTGTGCTTTTAGGGGATTTCTTGCAATAATCAAGTAAATCAATAAGGTTATTTGTATTTGAAATTCTTAATGCTCGTGTTAATCGAGCAGGCCCACAGTTGTATGCTGATAGTGCTAGGGGCCAATCATTAAATCTTTTATATAAAATTTCTAAATAATCTAAGGCCGCTTTTGTGGATTTTTGAAAATTAAAACGTTCATCATTACTCCTACTTACCTCTAAACCAAGTTCTTTACCTGTGAGTGGCATAATTTGCCACAAACCTGCTGCACCTGCATGGGAAACAGCGTTAGAAATATATGCGCTTTCTATCATGGGTAGGGCTGCAAGTTCTAGCGGTAAACCTCGTTTCTCTATTTCTTCTATAATATAAGGTAGGTAAGACATTGCCCTTTTTGCTACTTTGCGAGTAAGTAATTCATTTTTATTTAAAAGTTGATCTAAATAACGGCTTGCCAAAAGTGTTTCTAATTCACCTATTTGACCGATGATGCTATTGGACAAATAGCTATTATCTAATAATTCTGCATACCTTATGTTCTTTGTCGATTCATTTGGGGGTGACCATAAAATTCCTACTTCGGTTTTTTGGGTAGGCACTATAATCTTTTGTCCGCCATTTGTTATAATCTTTACTTGGCGTGTTTCAGAAATCTGACTTTTGGGTACATGATTTGAATGTCTTTGCATGGAGCTATGACTACTTGTTTGTGTGCAAGCAGAAAATAAAAATAAAATAAAAATAAATATACTGCACCGTATAAGCATTGAGAAACCTCTCCATTAGACTCTTTTTCAAACAAAGTTTGAAAAAATATGGGGGGTCTGGGGGCATCATGCCCCCAGAAAAATAAAAAAATCTACTATTTGAAAAAAATATGAGGGGTCTGGGGGCATCATGCCCCCAGAAAAATAAAAAATCTAACTATACAAAATCACAGGTATATATTTATCGAGTTACAGGTTTTTGGGTACAATAAAGGAGCATATGCTTGGGTCAAATGGGTTGACCTTGTTTCTGAACTGGAATAGGAATTGTACCCATTTATCTTTTAATTGTGTTTCTAAAAGGCATGTGTTGCCTTCTTTTCGTTTTATGGTTGAGTTTCTAAAGATTCTAAATAATGACCAATCCCCACGTGTTTGGTGTTGTGTTACGATTCCATTGAGGGCGCTTATTTTTAGTTCTGATGTTGTGTCCCCGTCTTGAACTGGCCATACTAGGCTCATGCCTGATACGGGGCCATGCCAGTACTCTATGCTTTTCCCATTTGTTGTGAGTTTCACACTTTCTAGCGTTTCATCTAATGCGTAGGGTTCTATCATCATATGAATTCCTAAGCCTTGAGATGATAGGAAAAATGCTCTTCGAACATTGTTTGCTTTCTCTAATGCGTTTAGGCTGTATTGAGAAATTGGGAGAGCATACCCCATTATAGTGCGAGGTTTGCCTGATGCGTCTAAGAATGGACGTAAATAGGTTATGTTAAAATTATCTAAAACTCCGCCTGCTTTGAAGAACATTGTAAAGTCTTCTATGTTCGCATCTTGAGGTGACTTGCTATCTACTGGATAGAAATAGCGAAGGTTTTTATTGTATATTTTTAATACATTCTCTTGGTATGCTCTGCCTATGCTGTACGCTCCTACTGCTAGCATTCTATTAATCGTTGCAGAATTATAGGCTAAATACCAACCACGTATGGGGTTTGGTAACTTATTTACAGCGCTTTCTACTGAGCGTAAGAGCGTATCTTTTTCATCTGCTATTTCTAATAATACGGATAAAATACGTTGGTCAGGAGCATCACTTGCTAATATTGTAGCTAGATATTCTCCTAGTTGCATCATTTTCGTGTTTGCATTTTGTAATACTATGGATGGGTTATTTTGAGCGTCTAATAAGGATTGTAAATCAGCAAAGGCTTGTTGAATGTTTAATGCGTCTTTTTGCGTTTCTTTGTTTAGTTTTTCCTTTGCTTCTTGTGCTTTTTGCGCACCAGCAGAAACGATTGCTTTACCTGCTTTTCCGCCTACTACTGAGCCTAACTGTTTACCTGCTTTTTTGCTTGCTTCTTCTGCTAAAGCATCTTCAGTAGCACTTGAAGCCTCGGTGGCTTTATCCAAAATAAAGTTTGTATTGGTTTTTAGCTCACGCAGTACTAAGGTTATGGGTGATATTCCTGTGCTTAGTTGATTTACTTGCGTGTTAATTTCGCTGAGTGTTGCCGCAGGCGATACTTTTATGGCTTGAATGGCGTTATTCCACTTTTGTGCATAATCTCTAAAATATAGAGAGCGTACTTCTCTGTTGAGGCGGTTTATATCTAAGGTACTCAAAATTACAGGAGTTTTTCCAAATATCCATGAATCACTTGTGACGGATTGTATCAATGAGGGCAGGCGGCGAATGAGGTATTCCTCATAGCCTGCTTTTGTGTATAAATAAGGAATGGGGTAGTTGTCGCCTGATAAGGGACTTGCCCCTATGACTGCACGAAATGTGAAGCTTGGCTCTCCTCCAAGTTCTGTTTCTTCCTGTAATTGTTGATAGACTAATATTTGAAGTGGTATTCGTAAAAGTGCTTTACGTGCTTCTTCTACCACGTATGCGTCTGGATTTTCTGGTGTTATTCCATGCTCTATGAGGTATTCCATATGTAGGAGTAAAGCGCTTTGAATTTCTGCGTTGCCTTTGTAATTATTTGACCATTGGGTAGATAACCATGACAATAACACTTCGCTGTTTATTTTTGTTGGGTCGTGCAACATCAAATATATACGCAAGTTTTGCTTCAATATCATGGGATTGGCAAGGCTTAATAATAAGGTGCTTTTCACTTCTTCTTTTACTGCGGGAAGGAATCTTGCATTTAATAGCGCTAAATATGCGGTGTCGACAACATCTTCTATTTTATCCCCTTGATATAAGCCTAAGCCATATTTAAACATGGAATCTTCACTGGGATTATAGATATTTGCTAATTTTGTTATTTCAGATAATTCTGGAAGAGCGGAAGCTGGTTCATAGATATAGGGAGTTTTTGCATAGGATTCTGAAAATTCTATGTAATTTTTATCCAATACGTCAATGCGTGAATAATTATTCATAAAACTTATTCCTAGTAACATGACTCCAAATAAGAAGAATGTACCTACGAGTAATTGTGACGCATATCCATGAAAAAATGAACGGAATTTGTCTTTTTTCGTCATTTCAACGGTGTTTTTGTGTGGTAATATGACACGCTTGATGAGCTCTAGTAAGAAGAATCCTGTTGCATTTTCTCCTACTGTGGGCTCAAATCCTGTTTGGTATAAAAGTTCTCCGCCTTGTAATGATGAGGCTAATAAATCTCGTGAATCTAGCGCACAGGTGAAAAAGAAGCCTTGGAATAGTGTTGGATGATGGTAGCGAGAAGGTTCAAAAGTATTTGCTATAAAGTCCTCTATTCTTGTACTTAAGTTGGCAAGTTCTTGAGGGAAAAGAAAGATATCTCCCCGTGCAGCCATGACTCGTTCTTGATGGACTTTTTGAAGAATTTGACTGTTCAAATTTTGAAGAAGATCTTGTAATTCATTATGTACTTCAGCTATGGTCATATTTCCTTGTTTGCTTGCACATCCAAAAACTTGTTCCTTTTCTATTCTGGATAGTCGATTAAAAAACTGGCTAAAACCGCTGATGACATCACATTTTGTAAATACTAAATAGACGGGAATACTTGTGCGGACTTTTCGCTGCGCTTCATCTAATCGTTCACGGATTTCTCTTGCTAAATGCGAAGATTTTGCCGTATCAGCGTTTAAAAGTTCACGCATACTTACACATACTATAATCCCATTTATGGCATGCGTTGGACGTGCTTTAAATAGGCATTTACACAAATATAGCCATAAATTATGTGGGGTTGTGCCTTTATAACTGTCTGTAAAATTACCAGGGGTATCAATAAAAACAGCGTCATTAGAAAAGAAGGCTTCCACATTGTTTGTTACTTTTAATTCATATAGATGGCGGTCTGTTTCTTTATTTATGGGGAATTTTACTCCCGAATTGAGAAGAAAGGAGGTTTTTCCGCTATCTTTTGTTCCTAGTACCAAAAACCAAGGCAGAGAATAACGAGAGCGATTATTACTCTCATATAAACTTGCTGTAGTTACTGTTTTTAATATATATTTTACCTTGTCTCGTATATATTTATTGGCTTCCGTTAATGCTTCTTTGCCTTGTTTTTCTTGAATTACTTTTTCTAGTAAATCTGGATTTTCTAGTGCTTTTCGTTGCTTACGTTGATTTTGTAGTGCAAGCAATAAACCCCACAAGAAAAATAGAAATGCTATCCCTATGAGACGTGCTGTGGTGGATTGAAATAATATATAATCAGATACTGCTATTAATGGGCCTGCAAACCATAAAAATAAAGACGCTAAAATAGTGATTAATAGCCCAATGACCCACGGTGTCTTTAAAAAATTCCATAGTGATTTTAGTATTTTGAAAAACATTACTTAACCTCTACTCTTTTATTTTCACTTGATTGCGGTATTTTGGATGGTGAATTGTTTCTTTTTTCTAATAAAGGAGAATTCGTTAGATTCTCTTTTGAAATATTTCCAGATAATTGTTCTAATATGGGCTGACTTTTACTGTCTAGTGTGGTACTAAATCCCCAAAAAGTTACACTTAAACATATAAGAACTACTAGGCTTATAAATCCTGTGGAGATATATCCGTAGGATTTTGTTTTTAGATTGTATTCAGGAATTTTCTTTGCAAGGTCAGATGATGGTTCACCTCGTAATGCTCGTATTTGCCGATAAAGCTGATCTCTCAAACTTTCTAAATCTAATGAGCCTCGGTCTTGCATTCGGTATTTTCCCTCAAAACCAAGGCTTAATAAAATATACATTAATTCCAATAAATGCAGACGGCTTGCTGGTTGTTTCATTGCCCTATCGAGAACATCAAAAAAGAGCTCTCCCCCCCAAGTGTCTTTATGAAAAGTACTGAGTAGTGAATGAGATTGCCAATTTTCATTTGCACCAGAAATTTTTGAAGTAGTGACACTTTCATCTAAGGCTGTGCAAAGAAGATATTGGGCTGTGTTCACTTGGGCTTCATTAAAACCTGCTACTTTGGCATGGGTGTTAAATGCTTGAATTTCTGCAATCATAATATTTCGATGACTTTCTAAGCTAATGTCATTACTATTTTGAATGTAAATTATGCTCGTTAGTACAGACGATGCTGCGTGAACGAGTGGATTAATCCCTGGTACAAACATATCTAATGATGATTGCTGCGCCACGTATTGTGGGATAGCAAGAGACTGCTGCTTTGGAGCAACCGCTACAGTTGTAAAAGGAAGCTGTTCATTATTACTAGGACTGCTAAATTGAACTATTGTTTTATCATAATCTTGATTATTATATTGCGACACAAATTACTCCTTTATTGCCCATAATTCTAATTCTAAACCAGGAAATGCCCCTGACACATGCAATGCGCAACCCGTTGATGCTTCTGTTTGGGCTAATTGCTGAGGTGAAAAATCTAATCGGAAATAGCTTCTACCTGCATGATACGGAATTTGGCGAGGTGCTACCGCTAAAGCAAAGAGTTTAATACCAGGCAAATGAGTATTAACCAGTTCACGGATATTTTCGGGAGTACCAATTTTAATTTGCTTGGGTAGCAATAGGCGTAAAGTATCTTGTGGCATGTCAGCTTTTGCCGTTAGGATAAATACACCAGATTCAAGCAATGTTTTATCGTGAAGAAACGCAACTTGAACATTGCTTTTCCTTTGTTGTAAAGGAAGGCGCATTGCATGTTGTTCTAAAACTGTGCTGAGAACATAACGAACTTGCTCCATTATTTTTGTGAAACAATAAAATTGCTTCTCATGATTATATTCAGTGAAACTTCCTGGGCGTTTATTTCTTTCTGAAAATGTTGAAAGTTCTCCAACAAGGGAAATCAGAACTCTAAATAAAACTTCTGGATGAAGTGTGGGGAGTTTTTCCATATGGCGGAGAATCGGCTCTACACGATTTAAACATTGCAAAAGCATAAAGTCACCTGCTTCTGCTGTGCCTGCTTGCGCGCCCGAGCTTAACCGCTCTGCGAGGTGATCTGCCCTATGCCCGATGAGGCCGATGACTTCGTCAAGATAGGCGTTTAAGGCAGGCGATGCTTTTGCATGTAAATACGGTGGGTAAAATTTTTCATCAATAATAATAGTTCCATCTTGACGGCATTCAAGCACATGTAATATGGGTAAAGAAATATAATGACGGTCATCAATATCTCCTTCTACCATTAATTGCAGGTCTAATTGAGCGCAAAAAACGGAAAGTTCATTACTTGATTTATCTACGTAGAAATTATGATCACGCAGTGTTCTTTCTGCTTGAATATAACGGGTTGCTAACGTCGTATTTGAGCTTTCACGTGTGGCCGATGTTCCTTCTATATTTAATGGCAAGGTGAGCATTATTCTTTTATTGGTTATCCCTGGTGTGATATCAAGGGAAATTGGTTGCAAATTTCCATGCCCTATTTCAAATAAAGTGCCATCGGGCATAATTCCTTTTGCTTTTTCAATAACAACTTTCCCAAGTGAAAGGTATTGTTCTGCTAAAACTAATTCTGTTAAGCCCCATGCGTAAGAAAACAAAAGTTTGCCTTGCATGTGAACTTGCATATCTACGTACTGATCTTGTTGCTGAAAATGAATGGGGCTAACACTCATACCTTCAAGCCAAATAATTCTTTCAGAAAGCATGTTATCTCCTTACTCAGATGAATAATTCTTTATTGAGGCGCATTTTTATTTGTTGTTATTATTTGTTCCATGGGAAGTTTATTTGTAGGGCTTTGATTTATAGGAATGTCATTGGCTTGTGCTTTTTCATCTTTTCCTAAAGAATCAGGGGGGAGCTGATTGTTTTTTCTGATTGAACCATTGGGATTAATTGGTGAATCTATAAAATTTGTTTGTGGGGCAGTAGGGGGAATCACAGAGGGAGTGCCAGAAGGGCTAGGACTAGAACTAGCAGGGGAAAGCGTCCGAGGCTGAGATATAAATGGTTCTGTTGGTGTAGGAGGTACATTTGAATCCACAGTATTGGTATTTGTTTCTGCTGGAGTGGACATTAAAATCATTTTAGAAGATGGGGATTGGGCGTTATTTGTCTGCCCAAGCGGAGCAGCGTGTTGATTTGCCTTATCAGAACTATTTTGTTGTGACATAGTGGGATTATAACTTTGTACGGCTATTTCAGGTGACCAATCCTTTAAAAAATGTCCAACGATTAAAAGAACGCTTGTATCACTAATTTCAAGTCCGACAGGATTCTTTTTATCCGCAATAACAGGATGAATGATACGCCATGTGGCTCTGTCTAATTGGCGGAAACCTGCGATGACACCAATATATTTTGTTGCAAGGTTTGGCATATATTTTATAATGCGTGTTTCACCAGGGATTAAAATAAATTCATCTGTCGCCAAAAGGTCAGCACCTAAAACCTGTATAGGGTTTGTAAATAATGTAGTAAAATCGGCATGTTCAAAATTGATATTGTTGCGTAATTCAAATACTTTCATTTTAACAGGTGAAGGACGGCCTGAATGGTCAGGATTTATATTGCGATGGCTTGCAATTTCAAGTTCTATATTAGGCCCTGAACACGCAAAAAGTTGTAAACTACACAGCAGTGTGAGTAATAAATATATATTTTTCATTAAAGCGCTCCTTTTGATTGTAAGCCTATAGATGGATTTAAAACTTTTCCTTGAACTTCATAAGCTCTAGCAAAATCATGTATGAAGAGATTAGAAAATTTCTCTTTATCATCTTTAAATTCTTGATGTAAACGTGTAAACATCTTCCAGCGTTTGTGATTTCTCATAAGCATTTTATTCGCATTTGCTTCTAAAAATGAATCAATTCTGTCTGGAGATAATTTTGCAAGTATACTTTGCACAGCAGCCCGTGTTCCTGCTAGTAATCCTAAATGATGCTTGTGCAAATCATTAAAAGCTTCCTGAATAGCGTCTTTTGGCGGCATAATTCCTCGCTGCGCAGGGGCAAGTAATACGGCAAGAGCTGCTTGTGGTGTAGGGCAGTATTTAAAGGGATTATTTTGAACATTAAAACTGGTAAGAGTCACTGGTAAGCGAAGTTCCGTTTTTGCTTCAGCCCTATGCTGCATAGCATAGGTTAACCCATCGACCAAAGAAACAAACATTGTCGCAACATGCGCAAGCATTTCTTCTCTTTCTTTGGGATCATGAGGCTGGTGAGAAAATCCAAGAATTTTAAAGAAATCCTCTAAATTGGTGTCCCCATTATTTTCTGGTTGTTCATTTTGTGCAATGGGCGCTTGATGTTTTTGTGTCTTCTTAGGTACAGGGGAAAGGCTAGAATTCACAGGGTTTGGATAATTATTAGTATCAATATTCTCGTGAGTTTCTAGTATATTTGACGGCGTATCTTTTTCTAACGATAGAGCAATGCCATTATTATTCAATATTGAATCATCATCTGAAGCCAAGGGATAATCAGCTTCTAAATGTTCTGGTTCTAAATCCCAGTCCTCAGGAATGAGATTTTCATTTTTATGAGCAGTTGATGCGATATCCACTTGTGCATATATGGAAGAAAGATTGTCTGCTTGCGGGGCAGGTGAACTTTCTTTTTTGATGATGAGAAAATCATCGAGATCCCCTAATCGTTGATTTAAAATCATGTCTTCTTCTTGATTCATTGCTTCCAAAGGATTGAGAGAAAAAGGGTCTGCCTGTGAAATGCTTTCTAAATCATTCGTTGCGGCAGGGCGTGTGTACGATGACGGTGATTGCATAAGAGTAGCCTTAATGGAAAAATCGCCAATGATAAAACCTTCGCCATTTTCAATTTTATGAGGATTGCCCTTTAAAATTTGAGTATGATGCAATGCTTGGAAAAGTCCGTTTGAGCTAACGTCATCAATGTAAAAGCTATTATCACTATATGTTATATGGGCATGTTTTCTTGATATCTTTTTTGACTTGTCAGGCAAAACCCATTCGCACTGGTTCGATCTGCCAATAAAACCTCCTTGCTCATCAAACAAATGTTGTGCACTGGAAGATTGCGAAGCCTGGTTTAAACCATAAATTGTAAATAAAACATTCATACATTATCCTTTACTATTTTCGCTTAGTATTTCAAAAAATAGGGAATCATTCTTTTTTAGCTTTGAGTTAAGTGTGCTTCTAGGAATATTAAGTGCTTTTGCAGTGTGAGAAATATTATAATTATGTTTTTCTAATGCTTCTAAAATAAGAGTATTCTCATAATTCAAAACTTTTTCCATAAGGTTTTCTAAAGGGAGAGCGTTCGCATTATGAAAGGAATCAAAATTGATTTCTTTAACGTAAGGTTCTGTTAATAATAACATATTTTGAATACATGCGGAAAGTTCTCTCGCATTACCGTAATAATCACCTTGACGCAGATATTCCAGCGTATTGGCTGATAAAAATACCCCGTGTCTATTTTGCTTTTTAATATGCATATTTAGAAAATGCATGGCAAAATCAGAAATATCTTCACGACGTTCCCGTAACGGCGGTATATGTATATGCATACCGACTAATCTATAGTAAAGATCTAAACGAAATTTACCCTCATTTGCGTATTCTAGAAGATTACGATTAGTAGCCGATACTATGCGAATATCAATTTTTTTGGGAGACGTGTCCCCAACAGGTCTTATTTCGCTATCTTCAAGCACTCTAAGGAGTTTTGCTTGTAGTATCAGAGGCATATCACCAATCTCATCGAGGAATAATGTGCCTTTATCTGCTTCTCGCATAAGACCAATATAGGCTTGATTTGCCCCCGTAAATGCGCCTTTCACATGTCCAAAAAGTTCACTCTCTATAAGATGTTCTGGTAAGGCGGCACAGTTAATTTTAATAAAGGGATACATACGCCTAGAGCTTGTTTTATGAATTGCACTCGCAACCACTTCTTTGCCCGTACCCGTTTCGCCCGTAATAAGAACAGGAATGTCAGTACTTGCTATCTTTGCTATTTTTTGACGTATGTCATTCATAGCGTCACTACGGCCTAGTAGTTCAGTTGAAATAATTTTTTTGTTTTCTTTTTCAAAGACATCAGTGCGAGGAATATCACTCTTAATTCTTTGATGTAAATCGTCCTTGTTTTTTCTAGAAACTAAAATATTTTGAATGAGTAATGTGGCATAATCACGCAGCATAATGCTTTCGTTTGAAAGCAAAAGTTCTTTTTTTTTTGCATAGAGCAAAATACCACCGATGGAGGTTTGCGATGGTATAGGCATGGGGGAGGCGATAAGAGTTCCTGAGGTTAAAGGAGTAAATGAATGATGCGATACTGTACTATGATTTTGCAGAACGGCAACAATATCTGCCGTATAAATCTCCCCACAGCGAAGGGCGTATATGAGAGGGTGCTTTTCATCCGTTAAAGGAATAAACTCATGGTTACGTTGTATAGAGCCTGTTTCTTCTGTCCATTCTGCAAAAAGTAATAGTCTTGTGTTCGTGTAATCGAATAAATAAATAGCAACTTGTTGCACACCACTTAGCTCTCCCATTGCTTTTGCAAAGGCAGTTAGAGCTGATACAATATCATTGCATTTTCTCAGTTCTCTAAAATGGATAGCACCAGTTTGACTTTGCATAGTTATACGCTGTCCCTAAGGGTACAAATAAATTCTTGGCTATCAGTATCAATACTAATGTAAAGACGTGCTTTTTTATTCGTATTTTGGCTTATAAGGCTTAGTACGGTTATTGCGATTTGAGGAAGTAAATTACTTTGAATAATATGGTCAATATTTCGTGCTCCTGTATCGACTACAGAGCAACTTTCTACGATATTTAAAGCAACTTTTTCTTCCCATTCTAAGTCAATATTATGCCGTTCTTTAAGCCTTTCTGTTATTATATTGAGCTTCATATGAACAAGCTTTTTAAGAATATCTTTTGAAATAGGAAGATAAGGCACAATAGTCATTCTACCCAATAAAGCTGGGCGGAAAAACTGTGTTAATACAGGAAGAATAGTGTTTCTCACTGTTATGGCTGAAGGGGAATCGTCTTCATCTTCAAACATGGCGCTCACAATATCGCTTCCAAGGTTTGAAGTCAGAATAATGAGCGTATTGCGAAAATCTATTTCACGCCCCTCACCGTCAGCAAGCATACCTTTATCAAAGACCTGATAGAAAAGATTTAAAATATCAGGGTGTGCTTTTTCAACTTCATCAAAAAGCACAATAGAATACGGTTGCTTACGAATCGCTTCTGTTAGCCGACCACCCTCACCGTACCCAACATAGCCAGGAGGAGAGCCGATGAGTCTTGAAACTGTATGTTTTTCCTGAAATTCTGACATATTAATGGTTACGAGCATGCGTTCGCCACCAAAAAGTTCTTCTGCCAAAGCAAGGGCTGTTTCTGTTTTACCCACACCAGAAGGGCCAACTAATAGAAAAATTCCTGTTGGGCGTGTGGGCGATTCTAAGCCTGCATGAGACGTTATGATAGATTTCGAGATACTTTGAAGAGCGTATTCTTGACCTTTGATGCGTTGTTCTAGTTTCTCTTCTAAAGTATCAAGCCCAATTGTTCCTGAGCCTTGTAATTTTCCTTTGGGTATACCCGTCCATTCTGACACAATAGTACTGACAAGTTCTGGTGTTACTTGATAATGTATAAGTGGCTCATCTCCTTGTAGTATTTTCAGCTCTTTACAAAGATTTTCAAGGCTTTTAACCATGTCTTTAGGTGTGGTTTTTTCTTTCTTTGTATCTTTCTCTTTCTTTGTATCTTTTTGTTCTTTATCCTGTTCGTGAATATTATTTGTTTCTTGCTTATAATTAATAATCATTTCAACAAGTTCTTTTTCTTCTTGCCAACGGAGTTTTATTTTTTCAATTTGAAGAAGAATCTCAAGGCGTCTAATTTCTAATGAGTTATATCGTACTTGGAATTCTGCGGAATTTGAGATTATGTTTTTACTCAAGTCTCGCTTAATCGCTTCTAATTCCCTCGAAATAACGGCTTCCTCTTCTTCTAGCTCTTCAAGAATATTGGGAGTAGCGCCAAGACTTACTTTGACCCGAGCGCAAGCGGTATCTAAAACATCAATGGCTTTATCTGGTAAAAATCTACCTGTAATATATCTACCTGCTAATTCTGCCGTTTTAACAATTGCATCATCACAAATATACACGCCATGACTTTTTTCATAGTGAGGCGCAATACCTCGTAGTATGGTAGTGGTTTCTTCTGGTGAGGGTTCATTCATTTTGACTAATTGGAAGCGCCTTGCAAGTGCGGCATCTTTTTCAAAATATTTTTTATATTCGCTCCAAGTTGTTGCCGCAATCGTGCGCATTTCTCCTCGGGCGAGAGCTGGTTTAAGCAGATTAGCGCCATCAGAGCCTCCACTTTGATTTCCTGAACCAATGAGGGTGTGTGCTTCATCTATAAAAAGTATTGTAGGAATGGGAGAAGCTTTAATTTCGTCAATGACACCTTTTAATCGCTTCTCAAATTCACCTTTAACACTTGCGCCTGCTTGTAAACTGGCCATATCAAGACCAACAATACGAACATCTTTAAGGACGGCTGGTACATTATTATTAACAATTCTTAGCGCAAGCCCTTCAATGGCGGCTGTCTTACCAACGCCAGGTTCACCAACAAGAATGGGGTTGTTTTTTCTTCGTCTCGCTAAAATATCAATCATTAGTCTAATTTCTGCATTGCGAGCAAAAACGGGGTCTATCTTACCTTGTTTAGCTTGAGCCGTAAAATCAATAGTGAATTTTTCAATAAATTGATTTTCTTTTATGTTATTTGCAGCGTTCGTATGTGGGGCATTTTCTTCGTTGAGTCCAGCAAGTAACGCTTGGAGTTGTTCTATGGAAATATGTGAAATTTCTTTATAAAAGGAGAGTAATCCATATTTTGAGCTGTGCTTCAATAAAGTTAAAATGAGTATGCCTGTGTTTATGTTGAGAACTTGCATTTCAAGTGTCGCAACAAGATACGCTTCTTGTAAAAGCTGATATAATTGTGCGGAAAAAGTAGGACGCACACCTGATTGTGTACTGATTTCAGAACTTTTTTGGAGCATTTCAATTAAAGTATTTTGATTACAATCAAATTGATTTAAAATATTTTGCATATCATCTGAAGGCAAAAGAGTTTCGATGTAGCTTTCAATGGTAATTTCAGACATACCCCTATTTGCACATAAAACAGCAGCAGCCTCTAAAGCGTCTTTACACTGCGGGGTAAGAGCTGATACAAGCGCACTAAGTGTAATATTTGCCATAACTAAAGCCCCTTATAAGGTGAAGATTGTAAAATTGTTGTACCTTGCGTAACATTGCCAATCCAAGTAGACCAACCAAGACGAAAACTATTATTTGAGCCAATTTTCCAAGATTTCAATTCCTTTGATTTTAAACCAAGCTTAATATCAAATGCCAACCTTGATTTTAAAATAAATACTATAAGTGTTTGTAATGTAGCAAAATTTTGAGCACTTGGTAAAAATGAGTGGAACTCTTCCCATGATAAATCATAAATATGAATTCTAAATTTTCCATTAATATCTGCGATAGATGCACCTAAAATAAAATCTTCCCCTAGCGAGATATTTTGTTTGCCTAGTAAGCTTTGTTGATCGCTTGCGATAGTCACCCAACGACGAATACAGGGGCAAATTCTAATATTAGGAAAGGAAAAATAATGTTGTAAAACCCTTTCTAAGGTTTCAGCGGATTCACCATTGAAAGATATGAGACCTATGAAGGGCATAAGGCGTGGCCAATGTATGTTACTGGCTATACGCTGAGGTAAATTACCTTGTCCCATAAAAGAAAAGAAATAGGATGATATTTTATCTACAGCCCCCGCAGAATACCGCTTATAATATTTATATTTTGTATTTGATTCTAAAAGTAAGGAAATAAACCTGTGATTAAATATATCGAAAAAATCTCGTAAAGCATCCGCTTCGTCATGATGCTGTGCTACATGCTCTGTAAAATAGGCAGGTAAAGGCGAGCCAGCCCCATGCAAACCCATTAAGTTAAGCATGAGAGATATTTGCATTTGCCCTGAGCTATCTTCTGTTACTTCTATTGCTTTAATATCACTGGGTGGAAACGATAAATCGGGGTTCACTGTATAATGAAATATTTCCTTTTTATTTTTGAGCTCATCTTTTTCTAGTGAGTTTACTAAAATTTCTACAGCTTGGGATAACGCATAAGACCCTGGCACGTGAAGCAAGTTTTTTGGTAGTTTATCTCTATACGTATTTGTTTTTTCCGTTAGAGATTTCAAATGCTTTTTAGCAAATCGAGGATGACTTGCTAAAGAGTTACTTTGCTCAGTCGTGCTGGCCATTTGTAAATCTCCCCGTGAACAGTTTCTTTAACAATGAGCTGATGAAAACTATTGATGCGTGAATAAAGGGCTAAAAATTCATTCAGTATCGAACTAAAAAGATACAATTCCCCTTCACAGGAAAATGCGTCTACATTGAGTTGCACTTCACTTTGTGAGCCCCTAAGTACAAGACCTTTAAAAATACGATCTGATTCTTTACTTTCTATATGGATTATCCCTGCGAGCATTTTTTCTAAACTTTTTGCTTTTGGTTTGTCATGCAGGGCACGAAAATCATAAGCACTTAGTATAGACCTGAGTGCACCGACATTATTAAGGGAAACAAAATTTAAGGACATATTTGATAAAAGCCTCCAAAAAATATCGCTATCAGCAGGAGGGGAACAGGAAGGAACAACAGGTGTTATATTACGGACAGTTAAGGGGGTGGCTGTTGTGGCAGCCATGGTATTAATATCTCCTGCCTTAAGGACACGAGGCAGTTCCCTATTTGTACAAGTAAGCTCCAAGGAAATAGTTTCATCTTGTGGTATTAAAAGACTATTGTTAGATTTAGAAAAAGAAATATATGTTTCAGGTGCGCCATCTTTATGCGATGTTGCTAGTCGCAATTTATAATAGGCTAAATTCTCTCCATTTGCGTTATCATGTTGAAAAGATTCAAACGGAAGGTATTGATTGCCACCTCGACCGTTATGATTCCATGCGCCCACAAAATCAACGCTATAAACAGAGTAATGATAGGGTAATCTTGGTTCAGGAACTATCCGATATTCAGTTTGGCGTTGGTCTAGCGTGAGAGGTGAGCCGTCCATAGTAAATAAATTTACAACGGGTGAACAAAATAGTTTCCAGTTATCGATGGATAAACTTTCATAAGAAACGGGTAAGTCTGTGAGCATAAAATGCAATTCAATTTTTGCAGGGTTTATACCTGTTTTTATAGCATTCTTATTGGGGAAATTTTGAGGGAATTCTAAATCAACGAATAAAAATTTTTCAGGAAAACAGAAGTATTCTTGTAAAATTCGATATCCAGAAAAGGTGTTTACGGGGTAGGGAATAAGTCCTTCATCGTCTTTGAAACCCACTTGTTTCAAGGCGCTAGGGGGCATTGTGGCTATCACTTGTGCTTTGTTTTGGCTATCTGAAATAACAACTCGTATTTCTTTTACTCGGTTGAGTAAGGTAAAATAAAGGGTACGGGCAAGAACAGGCTCACCAGATAAATAAAAACGTAAACTAGGAATATTGAGAGTTTCAAATGTTGTTCCAAGGCTTTCCATGTGCAAAGCTATACCACATTCATTACCGTGATCAATAAAATGTTGGCCTGTAATACTGAGAGGATAAACATGCGTGTCATAGATAGTTCTAAAGCGACAGGGAGTTTTATCCACGGGAATAGATTCTACTTCTGAACCTCTCGGCATAAAGAGGCTATCAGAAACATTGGTTTTAGGGTCAAATTCCACAATAGTGGCAGCAGGAATTGGACGCAAATAATTGGGCCATAAAAGATTGAACAAAGCGTGGGTTATTTCTGGAAATTCATCGTCTAGTTTTTGACGTAATCTACCAGAAAGAAAGGCAAATCCCTCTAAAATTCTTTCTACATCAGGATCGCTACCTTGCGTATTAAAAAAAGGTGCAAGTACAGGATTACGGTCTGCAAACTCACGTCCAAGTTTACGGAGTGCAATAAGTTCATCTTGGTAATAATAGTTAAAACTCATGAAGACTCCTGTACGTTCTGACCATTTAACATAATGTTCCATCTCCAAGGCGCTGAAGATCCATCAGTATTTAGTTTTTGTGCCTGAATATTAAAAACTAAATTAATGGAAGTATCAGAACTAGGTAAAGCAGATACTTTTGAATCTATAAGTCTTGGTTCATATTTACTGATACACGTTTGAATAGCTAAACAAATTGCACGCAGGAGTTCCGCTTTTGAAAGGAGTAAATTATTAAGGTCAGGGAGCCCGTAATCAGGTAACGCTTGCACTGAACCTGCTCGTGCCGTTAGCAAACGCAAAAGATGCCTACGAATTGATTCATCTTCATCAATTATGAGGTTCTCAGTATTTGTTAATCTATCAAACAGGCTCCCATTCATATTCTTATTCCTTTTCCAATTTTCCAACTAAAGACAAACTAAAATACGCGCCCATATATTTAAAGTGAGGGCGAATATTCATATTAACACGGTACCAACCTGGATCGCCTTCAACATCACTCACGTCAATACGTGCTTCACGAAGTGGGCGACGACTGCGAATGTCTGCGCTAGGATTTTCCTGATCAGCGACGAACTGCCTAATCCATGTGTTTAGCTCTCTTTCAAGGTCAACCCGCTCTTTCCATGAACCAATATGTTCACGTTGAAGCACTTTTATATAATGAGCTAATCGAGAAACAATAAAAAGATACGGCAGTTGTGTTCCTAATTTGTAATTAAGTTCCGCTCTTTTTCCTTCTTCAGAGATACCAAAGAATTTGGGCTTTTGGCAGGAGTTTGCAGAGAAAAATGCCGCATTATCCGAGCCCTTACGCATAGTGAGAGCGATAAATCCTTGTTCGGCGAGTTCATACTCACGTCTATCTGATACAAGAATTTCAGTAGGGATTTTCATCTCAATATCGCCGAGGCTTTCATAAAGGTGAATAGGTAAATCTTCTACTGCACCACCAGAACGAGGCCCAATAATATTTGCAGCCCAGCGATATTTAGCAAAACTATCCGTTATTCTTGTTGCAAAAGCGAATGCCGCATTTCCCCAAAGGAAATTTGCATGGCTATCATCAACACTTTCTTTATATACAAAAGCTTTAATTGGATTTTCTTCTGGGTCATAGGGTTGACGCAGTAGAAAACGTGGCAAGACAAGGCCAACATAGCGAGAATCTTCAGATTCACGAAAACTTTGCCATTTAGTATACCGTGTGCCACTAAAGATATCTTGCAAATCCTTGAGGCTTGGAAGACGCTCAAAATTATCTTTTAGACCAAAGAAATCTGGCGCTGCGGCTGCAATAAATGGCGCATGAGACATTGTAGAAACCTGTGACATTTTTTCTAAAAGTCGCATATCAACTGCGGAAGGCCCAAAGTAATAATTACCAATAATAGCGCCAACTGGTTGTCCACCAAATTGGCCATATTCTGCTGTATACACAACTTTATAAAGAGATGATTGTGTGATTTCAGGTGCATCTAAGAAATCATCTAACAAATCGTCTTTAGGAAGGTTGATAAATTCAATACTAATATTTTCACGAAAATCTGTTCTGTCTGTGAGAAGTTTTAAACCTCTCCATGATGATTCTAATGCTTGAAAATCTTGATGATGAAGAATTTTATCTGTAAAGGTTGAAATTCTTTTATCAATATTAGCAATAAGATTGTCCACCATTGCTTTATTAACTTTATCTTCAAGCTGTTCTGGTTGAAGCATATCTAAAATTGCACCAATACCAAGGCGTGCTTCTTCATAGCCTTCCTCTGATGGGTCAATATTGGTTTCACTAATAATTTGGGCGAGTAAGGATTGTTCAGAACTAAGATCCTGTGCACTTTCCATTTTTTGACTCATAATTACTCCTCAGATATATGTAATATCCTATTCTAATACATACTAAGTTATGTGGAAAATATATCTAATACATTAGTTATAATGAATATTGCTATTTTGTAGGCTCGTCTTTTGAATCTTTTTTTGTATCTTTCTCTTTCTTGCGAGTGTTACCTTTTTCAAGTGGTAGGGAAAGATCAATACCTACCTTTTCAAGCTCTTTTCGTATTTCATCAATTTGGCTTGGGTCCTTCAAAACGGCTTCAAGTGCAACACGAAAAGCTGGCATATTACCCATAGGACCTTTGAGAGCTGATAAAGCTTCACGAATCCGCATAAGTTTATTTGTACTTGGAATTTGTTCCACAATATTGCCAGGCTCAAAATCTCGCATGGACTCAAAGGATAGTGAGACGGGAATATCGGTGTCTTCTGCTCCCTCTTGTAAGACATTTGGTATGGCAAGTTCTAAGCTTAAATTTTGTTTTGACATTACATCTACAAAGTTGTTTTTGTTGATAGAAATAGGCGTGCGCTCTGCCATGGGACGGTCGTCATGTCTATGCAGAAAGTCACCAATAACCATAACTTTTAATGGTAATTCGATTTCTTCAGTTGCACCACCAATTGCTGGTTTAAACGTAACATTGATGCGTTCCTTTGGGGCGACAGATGATTCTTTTTTAGCCATTTAATCCTCCATGTTTTATGCAAGCATTGTGAGATTTAATGCTGCATCTAAATTCAGACGGTATAAAAGACGCTTTTGTTCAAGGCTGTCTTTACTAGAATCTTTTGCTTTACAAGATAAAAGCAAAGATAATATTTGAACCGTAAGCTCAGGTTCCCAATCAAGCATTTCCCAGTCTTTAAGCTGAAAATAAAGTGACTCAAGTAGTTGGAGTGCGATATCTGTTTTATGTAGTTGGATACAATATTTTGCTTGTAATATACCAAGAGTAAAGACGGACTTATTTCTCCCAGAAGATGCCTTACCCAAATGGCGCAATCCAACATGAAAATTTTGTTCTTTACTTAAAAGAATAGCTTCTTGCAAAATATCAGTGTGAGAATTGGTTATCATAATCTCTTTCTCGAATGAAAGAGGCTTTTCTATGAACACTTCTTCCCGTGAAATGAGGTGATACCAGTCATGCACAGCAGAAGACGCAAAGGGCATACCATTGCCAAAGGTGTAATTTAAGAGGGCAGGGAAGCGATTAATAAGTTGAATAAAGGTTACTTTTAATACTTGATAGGCTAAGTCGGCCTTCAATTCCTCAAGGCAACGAGCAACCATATAATGACCATCAAGCCAAAAAGGCGATTTTCCTGTTGAAATTTCTAAGGGATATATAATATCTCTATACTGTCTGTTTTCAAAAGAGCTTTGATATTCTTGTAGTTTATCTTGAGGTATACCACAGGATAGCTGAGTTTTTCCATTGCTATCGCTAGGAGGTAATTGCAGAAGTGTGCCCCAAATTGCAGACCTATGTAAAAGAAATCCTCGTTCATCAAAGTTATTTTGTGATAGAATATGAGTGGCAAGTTTTCTTCCGTTGTCAATAATATCTCGAACTATCCCAGACTGTTGGATTTTTGGAATAAGGTTTGAAGTCTTAGATTCGACTTGCATATGTTCTGGTGTTTGAGTTGTAATAGCTACTGTTTTATCTTGTTGGATATTTTGTTCTAGATTTGATGTATCGTCGTCTTGGGCGATATCTTCTTCTGCTTTTGTATTGGCATTGGTCTGTAATACTTGATTCATTAAACTTGTAAAAACGGGTGCATTGTCAAAATTTTCGCTTAGAAAGCTTTCCAGTTTTGTTAATGCTTGCGTCGCAGCAAATTTACTCACAGAAGAATCAGTGTTTTGATATCGTGATTGATTATTCCACTGCTTTATTTGTGTTTGTAGCCATAAAAAAGAAGCGAGCCTACGTTGTTTTTTTGTGATTTGAGGGTACAAACCTTCCCAGTGCTTCGCTATAAAATCTATGGAGTTTGAAAGTGTGGTGGCGAATGCTAATAAGCCATTTTTGTGATAATGCCCTGCAATTCCATACATGAATACCCATAAGTCCTTGCTCTCATTAGATAATATTTTATCAGATAGGCTTATGACTAAAGACCAGTCAGTAGGGCCACAGTCATGGAGTGACGTGGACTTGTTTATTTCATTTTGCAATAATTCAAAATCAGGTAAGAAGGAAATATCCATGCCATAGTTCTTCTTATCTGCTAAAAGCTGGTACCAATTGCTTGCTAATGTATCCATATCAATTAAGCCCTATAACGTACAAGTGTGTATATGAAGATATATATTAACAGATATATAAATATATAATAATATATTATGTGTCAATGTATTTTCTAAATAAATCTGAATTTCACTATTGAAATTTCGTCATCTAGATTCATTGTATTTATAGGGATTAGATCGTTTTTTTCTTTATGCAGGTTAAAGAGTGACGAATTTTCGCTAATACAGCTAAGACTGTAACATGCAAAATGCTGAATATACTCACTTTTAATTATGGCATTATTCTTGCTAATAAAAGAAGAGAAACGAAAAGCAAAGAAAAGAAAAACATTATAATCAGAGGAGATTAGTATGCCAACCCCCGCCTATCTTAGCGTTGAAGGTGAAACACAAGGAAATATTACAGCAGGTAATTTTACAGAAGCATCTGTTGGTAATATATATCAAGAAGGGCATGAAGATGAAGCTCTTGTTGAAGCATTTGAGCACAAAATCTTTTTGCCACGTGATCCACAGTCTGGACAACCAACGGGGCAACGTGTTCACCAACCGTTAAAAGTGACCAAAGTAATTGATAAATCATCACCTTTACTTTTTCGTGCACTTTCAACGGGTGAACGTTTACCAAAAGTTGAGCTTAAATTTTATCGCACATCAGCACAAGGAACAATGGAACATTATTATACAATGTCCTTAGAAGATGCGATTATTACTAATATTTCTCAATACATGCCTAATTGTCAAGATCCAGGTATGGCGCATTTTACTCACTTAGAAGATGTAGAATTTACATATCGTAAAATAACAAAAACACATGAAGTTGCGAGCACCGCAGAGTCTGATGACTGGCGTAAACCTCAAGCATCATAAGCATCACAAGCATTCTTTGGGGGTAATATTGATTACCCCCTTTTTTATATAAATCGTAGATTTGGATAATAGGGCTATAATCGAAGTTGAAATATAACAAGCTCTCTTCTCATATTGCATAAAAAAGGAAGGTACTTATATGTCTAAGAAAGGTGTTGCCAGAATAGGCGATCCAATAAATCATGGTGGAACGGTTCTTACAGGCTCGCTTGTAGCGACTTGTGATGGGCTGTGCGTTGCTCGAATTGGTGATAAAGTTGTGTGCTCTTTGCATGGGCCTCAAGTAATAATCACTGGCGCATTTACAACATATGTGGATGGTGCACCAGTAGCGCATGTAGGTAGCAAAACTTCGTGTGGAGCTCAAATTATAGCGGGTTCAACTACAAGATTTGTTGATGTCTAATACTGTTTTTTACGAGGATTAACGGTTATTCTTATAAGTGTTTGAATATTATGGAGCAACGGGAGATTTGAACTCCCACTAACTAAATACAAGCTGGTTGCTCTATCGACTGTGTTAAGTTTATACTGTGTATTGTTTAGATAATTAGTATTTTTTTGCTTACGAGAAATCCTTGCTTCGTCTAAAATACAAATGAGTTAAAAGGCGTGCTGTTTCTTTATTATAGTTTTTCAAAATGCTCTGGCTTGACAGTTGAGGACGTATACCCGTATTATAAGTGCAGAAGATGCGGACGAACTCCCAAACCGATACTAGAAAACACCAAGAATAGTAGCGAAATACATTGAGCGAAAACTATGCCTGAACTACCAGAGATTGAAACCGTTGCTCGCACCTTAGCACCTCATGTTATGGGTAAGAAAATCTGTGCTATCCATGTTTTGAATGATAAAACGTGGCAGGGTGATATATCACCAGAAGATGTTGCGAATTCTCATAAAAAGCCAATTATATATTCCACGAGTAGGCGAGGAAAGCTTTTGCTGGTTAATTTAGAATACCCGCAAGAGAATAATGTGTGTCTTGACCAGCATGATAGCCAGAAAAGCAGTCATACGGATAGGCAAGAGTCTATCATACAGACCAATCCGTATGACAATATGCATACAAATCAGCATGAAAATACTCAGATTTTTGCCCTTGCCTTTCATCTAAAGATGACAGGGCGTGTTTTTCCCTATCCTCAAGGAACAGCACCGACTAAGCACACAAGACTCATTATTGATTTAGAGGATGGCACTCGTATATTTTTCGATGATGTTCGAAAGTTTGGCTATGTAAGGGCGCTTAGCAAAGAAAGTATTGCTCATTGGGATTTTTGGCAGAAACTGGGGCCTGATCCGTTTGAAATAACGAGCAAGGAATTTGCAAGCCTTCTTTGTGGCAAAAGTGGCACCATAAAATCCCTTATATTGAATCAACAAATTGTTTCTGGTATTGGCAATATTTATGCCGATGAAGGGCTTTTTAGAGCTAAAATTCACCCACAACAGCGTGCACGGGATTTATCTACATTAGCGCTTGAAAAACTCCATGGCTGTATGGTTGATGTTCTTGAGGAATCTATTAAATTTTGTGGGAGTTCTATTCGAGATTATCGCACGGCAAATGGCGACGTCGGCAGTTTTCAAAATAAATTTTATGTTTACAATAGAGCAGGGCAGCTATGTAAAAATTGCGATACGACTCTCTCTAAAATAACAGTAGCAGGAAGAACCTCAAGTTTTTGCACGTGTTGTCAGCCTTTGTTTGTGGTGTAGCGTTTATTGAATCTGTAATAGCGGCTTTTTTTGTACGCTTTCTGCTGTCTGAAAAACAAGGATGGTAAAAATATTAAATCTTTTTCTTGTATTATCTTTTTAGGTTTTGATAATGAAACCTCGCCCCAATCACCCTTGCCCTTCGTCGAATGGGGCGGGGGATTGATATGACAAAATCATAATCTGTGCCCCCTATGCTCAGTTTTAATAAGCAATCCACAAACTTTTTTTTGATTAACCATACTATTGTTTGGCTGTTTTGTGGTCGCTTTGATATGTGTGGCTTCTTCTATTTTTTCCACAATTAAGGAATGCTTCGGATCGAAGATTGCTAAAAGTCTTTAGGCACCAATGTACCTAAAGGCTATAAAGAGAAAAGTGGGCTTATGCCTATGTGACAAAAGCCCACGTATAAAAAAATATTGGGGAGTTTAGTTCAAGGCACTAAGAGCATCAGTTAAATTACCACCAGGGTTGTTTTGACAAAACGTCAGTATATGAGAACTTAGTTCTTCTATCCAAGCGTCGTCTGTCATTGTATTATCATTTTGAGCACTCAAATATCCATCAACCCAAAAAATCGTCATCATACGACTTGATTCATCAAGATTGAAGGTCTCACATGTATATTGAAGGAAGTCGAAGTCACGCTGACCATTGAGTTGAGGCTTAGGTAACGCATTCATGGAACTCATTACGGTTGCAGAAGGCTGACTTTTGCAATAGTCCATCATGTGCTGGAATAATCTGGCATACCACTCGTGGCCGAACTCTGTATTATCCGTTGACCCACCAGCATAACCATCAATCCACATAACCATCATGCTTTTCGTTGTGCCGTCGAAGTCGCTGAATTCATTACAAGGTACTGCAGCCACATCGGTTTGATCGTCATTTGCACGAACATCATTCACTGCTGGTACGAGCATACATGTACAGAACAATATTAATAAAAATATTTTTTTCATAAATTCCCCATAAGTTACATTGTTTTTGCATAATTCCACACTCAATCTTTACAACTGCATGCATAATAAAGGACTAAAAATTATAATGTTTATTTGCTCAAGACTCAAGCGTTTTGTGATACTATTTATTTTTATTCTTAATTTACATCAGTTACATCTCTAACCTTTAAGCAGCAAGGTCAGTAATTATAGTATGTTATAAAATATACCTGTTTAGATAAAGAGTGATGTGCAGATGTCGTGTAGTTCTTGGGTGGAAATCCTCTTTGAGTGTGTTTATATTTATACCAATTCCAAGTATAATGCATTCCAAATCTGTTCCTTTCTACACAGTTTCAATAAGCAATCCACAAATTTTTCTTTGATTATGTGTGCTCTACAAGACTAAAAGAGCGAATTTCTTTATTCTGGTGAGATTGAAGAAGCAAAACTTAAAAATGGATTTGTTTTAAACGCATACAAAAACTTATTAAAGATGAATGGTCATGAGCTAGCAAGAAAAATATTAGATTCATCTCTCCCGTTAAAGCAATATAGAACACCAGAAGCGTATGAATATATAATTTATAATAAGGTATCTAAAGAACTCCCACACGTCATCTATAATGATATTTATGAGGTTCTAAAGGAGCTTCATGATATCCTTATGCAATGATAGTAGTCACGCTAAATGAGAATAGCCATTCTCAACTCACTTGCAAGCCATTCTCATGTTGAGTGACAGCTCACACTCTCCTTCACGTAAAAACGGGGAACAGGTAGGGGGGCAAATCTCAAAAACAAAAAAAGGCTTACGAAGTTATTCTTCGTAAGCCTTTGAAATATCTGGTGGACCATCGGTGACTTGAACACCGAACCAACTGATTAAGAGTCAGTTTTAATATGATTTGATGTGAACCGTTGTGACTAAATATTTACTTGATTTTTCAATGTATTGAGCGTATAAACCTTAACAATCAATCACGACTTTTAATGTGCTTTCAGATAAAAAACTGGCACAAAACTGGCACAACTTTTTGAAGATGTTAGTCTCCAAAGGAAAAGATATGGCGCAACAATACACATGGATAAAAGTTGAAAAAGGCATTCGGTACCGAGAACACCCAACTCGAAAACATGGCGTTAGATTAGATAAATACTTTGTCTTGAGATATTCTGTCGACGGAAGGATGTACCAAGAATCTTTAGGCTGGGCTTCAAAGGGTATAACGATTGAAAAGGCTCGCATAGCACTCGCAAAACTTATTGAAGCAAAACGAACAGGCATAGGGCCACTAACGCTTGCCCAAAGCAGAAAGGAAGAGCAAAAAAAGCAAGAAATTATATCTCACCAAGGAATTTCTTTGCATGATTTTTGGATAAATCATTATTTACCCACACAACAACATAAAGCCCCTAAAAGCATAAAAACCGAAGAGCAGCTCTATCGAAATTGGTTAGAACCCGTTATAAAAGGCACTGCGTTAGAACATTTATCATCCAAGCACCTGGAGCAAATAAAACGAAACATGCTTAAAAATGGTAAATCGCCTGCAACCATGCGTTATGCATTCGCCGTTATATCTCAAATTTGGACTCTAGCCACAAGGGAGCAACTTATTACAGGCATTTGCCCTGTTAAATTTTTATCGCTACCTAAGCGAGATAATAAACGCCAACGGTTTTTAACAAAAGAAGAAGCTATCACCCTACTTGCAGAACTAGAAAAGCACTCCCCGACGTCCTACCCTCTATGCATCATAGCATTAGATTGCGGTTTACGCTTTGGTGAGATAGCCTCAATAACGTGGACAGACTGTAATTTTGAACAAGACACGATCCTTATTCGTGATCCAAAAGCACGGGCAAATCGGTATGCTTTTATGACTAAAAGAGTACGCAAACTACTTGAAGACATTCCGCCGTCAAATGGATTGATTTTTTTAGATAAAAATGCAAATAAGTTGAAATCAATATCAAAATCATTTAGAATTGTTGCTGATAGATTATTCAATGTTGGCATTGATGATCCTCGCCAGCGAGTATGCTTTCATACCCTACGCCATACATTCGCATCATGGCTAGTGGAGGGCGGTGTGAGCCTTTATGAAGTCAAAGAACTTATGGGGCACGCTGATTTAACAATGACGCAAAGGTATAGCCACCTAAGCCCCGAAGGACTTAGGAATGCTATCAAAATTTTGGAGGAATAAAAATGAATTTAGAAAATTCCAAAGATGAATTATTAAAGAATTTCGAACAACGTACACGAGAAAAAGAGTTTTTCCGTGCTGAATATTTTAAAAGAAAAGTAATGAGTGATCGCCGATATCATGAATTGAATAATGCTTTTGCGAGCATTATGTTAGAATTTCAAAATGCCACAGATTATAACGTAAAGCAGTTCTATCTTGCAAATGAAGCTGATATAATAATAATTGTGCAACGATATTTTTGTTGTAAGTTGCTTGAATCAAACCAATTAGGACATGAGGATTTCAATCTTACTCATTTATCTTTAGATGCTTTTTTAGCTCAAGACCATATTCATAAAATCCTTTGTTTTTTTTATGATATCTCATTTGAATATTGTTATTTTGTTAATGATTTATTAGATCCCACAAATATGACTACGCTGATGAAAAAGATGGATGACGAACTACCGCCTCCGCCTTATTATCATATGAACAAATATGCGCATAAATCCTTATCTAAAGAGGTATTGAGCTGTTTTTATTTTGATCATACAGTACCCAATATAATCGAATTTGAAACTTTAAATCAAACATCAAAGTTTAATGAGATTTTAGATTCTGTACTCCAGGAGTCTAAACTTAATCCGTCTGTAGATAGTTCTCAGTTCTGGGACCAGTACCCACCCCAAACGGGTGGTGTTAAGGTGGGCACTATCACTCGATTTGCTGATTTTGTAATTACAGGTTGTACTCTAGCTAAGGACTTTGATATTGCAGAAGTAACTGATGAAATTTCAGACCATATCGCATGGGTTCTTTTTGAGCAAAAACGAAAGCATAATATTAAAATGACAGACAAAGAAATTCAGTTTTGCTCAAAAGTTTATGATAAGACAGCTAAAGGAAAATACGGGTCAAACTATAGAGAATCGAGATTAGCTGGATTATGGATTTGGGATAAACTACAACACAATGATGCCGAAAATGTAACGGAAGCCATAAAAATGCTAACAGATAGTAAATTACTGAAATATTCAATTTCATCTGAGGAGAGAACCATTCGAAGAATGTATAAACTGGCTATGAAATGTATTGACGAAGGAGAAGTGTTCGCAATGAATGAAAAATGAAACATTACTGTAATTCTTAAGTAATGACAGGGTGCCTAATGGCACCTTTTTTGTTTTAAGTTGGAACCTCTGCACAATCCTTTTCAAAGCTCCCTTCAAGAAATCTTTACACGCAAGACAAACACTATACTACCAACTACAAGACCAAACTTTTGTTTGACACTTTTTTTTCTAAAAAGGTGTCCTAAACTTAAAAACAGAAAAGCCCTAAAAGAAAGCTGGGTGCACCAAATTAAATAAAGGAAGTAACTATGGAACAAAATCACGTTGGAAATACGCATAGCTTTATTGAGCTATGTTTGGAATCACTCCGCACAAGTTTACCACCAATTTTTGCACGCCGCGTTCTCCCAAAATACCTTGGTGGTGCAATTGCTTTAGGAACTATTGCGAACTTAGGGAAAGATGGTCCTCCTTATGTACAACAAGGCAGAAATGCTATTTACGAGAAGGAATCTTTTCTTAAATGGTTTCAGCTTTATCTGGAAGGCGGCATTAAAGCTGTAAAAACGCTAGAAGAGAGGGAGTTTAAATAAATCAACTTCACAAACCATTGATTCAGAAATTTTCATCTAATCTTAGGTGATGGATGAAAATATGCTATCATCACTTGTTTAACACGGGTGATGATAGCAAATAGTTACTAACTTGTAAATACTAAATAATAAGGTGTTTTTTATGAATTCTAATGAACAAGCTACTCCACTTGATGGTGTAAGCACAGGCGTCAATGGATCTCATGCTGTTAACAATAACGATAGTGGAAATAATAGTGATAATAATGTGTTTAACACAAACATGGCACAAATTCCCACACCAGCAGTTTTACCTGCTGAACCTAGCTATACTGACCGTAAGAAGAAACGTACTACGGCTGAAAATAAACAACTTACTGAACGTATAAAGAAAGCTTTACTTCTTGGGGATCCGTTGCAAGCGATTGCGCTAGCAGAAGGAGTTTCACTCGATGCTGTGAATAAAGTTTTTGCTAAGCTTATGATGACTGATTTCCGAAATGAGATTCAACAGCCCATTTATGACGTCGTTCCCTCAGGAACACCAGTAAGTAAGCTGCCTCTATTTGAACTTAATGGAGCCAAATTTATTCGCGTTGAGCGTCATGAAAATGGTATTTATATTCAACCTTTTACTTTGGAGAATAATAATGACTAATCCATATGAGAACGAAGTACTACAACCTGAAATTATGGATGATAGTGCTACAGCTACACAACTACCTGCAACTAGTTTTGCTATGGAAATTATCAGCGGTACTTTTAACTCAATAGAAGAGTATCAAGCATCAATGCTAAATTCGCTTAGTGCTGCCATAAAAGAAATTGGTGAAACTTCACCGGATGCTTTGGGTAGAATTGAGAGCATAAACTGCGCACAACCTGTATATATTACATTTGGTGAAGTTAATATTGCGATTAAACTAAAATAACAACAGTATGGCGGTGAGTATTATACTCACCGCCATACGGAGGACTATTATGGGACTTGATAATCTCGTAGACATTGCAATGGAAAATGGTGGCAAAGCTTCTATGCCCTTGAATAACTCCACTAATAATACGCAGTCATTGCAAACAGTTTCATGCAATGACGTATGCCCTACCAACACATACCCTTCACATGATATTTTTAATGAAACTATATTACATCCTGAAAGTATTGAGCCTAATAACACGCAATACCCTATGGTGCAACACCCTACGTCTCACATGACTCCTATAAACACGCAACAAGTATTACAACCTCAATGGCTTGCCGCATCAACACCCAATATTCCCTACTCTCCGCTGCTCCCTAAAGCTCCAGGATTTATTCCGCCCAATCCTCTCAGTATACTTGAAAATGAAAATTACATGCTTCGCACACTAAAGGAAAGCAAGAAAAATCGTGAAGAAAGGCAACACTTGGATAATGTGCAATATGCAAGGAATAGTGTGTTATTTAGACAGCCTACCCAACTCACAACAAATGTAATTCCATCAAATGAAACATTATATTTTCCACACAACTTCATTGACGCGGCGCAAGAAATCTCTACTAGCACAGGGTTAGATGCTATAGGCATAGATATACTAATCCTTTCTAGCATTTCCATTGCGACATGGGGGCGTGTTTCAGTCAGACTTGATGCTAACTGGTTAGAACCTGCAGTTAGTATGATTTTACAAGTTGCAGATGCAGGAAGTAGAAAGAGTGGCGTTGTTTCTAGTCTACGTAAGCCTTTTGAGGACTTTAGCTCTAGTAAAAATAACGGACGAGAAGAAGAAATAGAATTTACAGCGAAACAATCTAAGCTCATTGAAAAAGAATCTCTAAAATCAATTTCTCGCGATATTGCTTTCATGTTTAAAAATGATGGCATAAATCAAGAGACAATAGAACGTGTCAAAACAATCTCCGACGATGGACTAAAAAGTATTGGGAGTTATTTAACCCTAAGTAAAAAAGCATCCCTCATTCAAATTCTTATTGATAATGCTACGCCTACAGCGCTTGCTAAGGTATTATCAGAACAAGGGGAATGTCAAGGCTGTATCACGGCAGAGGGTAGTATGCTTCAAAGCCATTTGCTTGATAAAAAAGCAGCTCCTCAGCTCTTCAATCGTCTACATACTCAAGAATCATATGTGAGTGCAAGCGCGAGAGCTGTATCTCTAAAGCACCCTGCCTTTTCTATGGTTAATCTTGTACAACCATGTATAGCGATTGATTTCTATAAAAATGACATATTAAATGACCTTGGTGTTACAGGACGTTTTATGCCTTATTTCTATTGTAGACATAATGCTACAAACAATGCCATCCCTTCTAATAACGGTATCAATGCTTACAATCAAACCATTACACGTTTGCTTAATGAATATCACACACAAGATGCTAATGCAGAACGATTTGAGGCTACAGTTACTCCAGAAGCATACCAGCTTATCAAACAGTTTGAACAAGAGGTTACACAGTACATTATACCCACTATGCCCCGTCCTGCGGAACCATGCTTACGAAAACTACATGGCCAAGCTGTACGTTTTGCATGGTGCATACATGCATGGAACAATGATAAACCACATTGTTCTGCGATTTCAGCGGACGAGATGAAGCAATCCATTGCACTTTGCAGACACCTTTTACCTCACATCAAATATGCTTACGATCCCTGTGGACTACAAGCATTTGATAATGCCAAAAAGATTGTTACTTGCTTACAGAGTATCAATACAGGTTTAGGGGATGAAAAATTGTGGAATGAAGGTATTAGTTCTCGTACTATCCAGCAACGTTCTCACATAAAGGTAAAAGAAGTTAATAATGCATTACGGCTTCTAGAACAACACAATGCACTAACAATTCTTGATAATGGTGCACGAGACCTTACCGCTGTGCTACATCATGACTTCTTTAGGTTTAAGTGGTATTAAAATAACATATATTTAGTTCAAAAAAGTGCTACAAATCACTTTGTAGCACTTTTTCTTGTTAATTTTATGAAGAAACAGTTATTTCTTTTAGCTACAATAAGAGCAGATAGCGTTAGAAAATAACATTGTTCTTCGCAATTTGTAAAATCATCTCACCTAGCTTATGCGCCAAATAAACTCAATAGACTGCTGGCTCATCGTAATAACTCTGACTTCGCACATGAGCAAGAACGTGTATCTTTCTTTCATAAATGCCTCCCATTACGTTGCAATGATAACAACTCATAATACTGAATCAACTTATCATAAACTTTTCCGCCATACTATGTTATAGGGCAAAGCATAAGTACACTGAC
>CAMQVJ010000023.1 GCA_947038175.1 uncultured Desulfovibrio sp. | reverse complement strand
TTACGCTCTTTCGGGCTTGCGAGTCTCGCTCGCATACAAAGCTTTCTTGTTGGCGCAATTGTTTTGCTCTCATTTTTTGCCGTAGGTTTACGGCTTCACTCTCGCCGCTTCCCCTTGCTCGGGTGGCGCTACTCATTGCTTAGCGGAGGATTTTTCGGTGTGCCGTCCGGCACTGTAGGTTTTTGGAGGAGTATTAACTACGATGTTAGCTCTACTGGCTAGGTTCACGGTGGGGCTAAATTGCTATTAGGCTGTGACGGTCTGCGTCGAGCAGTTTTAAGCGTTAATGCGTTTGTGTACGAAGGTTGTGACAGACTGCGCCGAGCGGTTTTAGTAGTTAATGCGTTTATGTACGAAGATAAAAAAGCCACACCCGAAAGCTATCGCCAAGCACGGAAGCTTGCGGCAAGCACCAAAAATATCGCAGTCCGAAAAGCCAAGCCCTGCCAAAAAAAAGCCAAGAAAACCCAAAAAGCTCCAAAAAATAAATTCAGAAACACACCCTATTATTTTTTCTTTTGTTTTTGCGATTCTATGAATCCATAAAATGCTTGCCCTAGGCTAATTGAGCCGTCACCACTTGGGACATTTCGTGGGGTGAGCACATGGAAACCTTGTGCCGTTAGTGTTTCATGCATAGAGCAGAGGAGTTTTTCATTATTCATGACGCCACCACTAACAATAATATTATGTATTCCTGTTAGTTGCATGCCTTTATTTGCCATGTCACAAAAAGCATTGGATAATATGTGATGAAAATCATCTGCCAGCTCGGCGCTGTTCTTTTTGTCCCCAAGTTCTTGTACGAAGTGGGTAAAAAGGGAGTATGTGTCTATATTCCAGATAGGTTTTGCGTCATCGAGCCCGTGTTCTTTTTGTGATTCGTCGTTTACAGCATGATTAATGCAGGCATTACTAGTCTCTTGCAGTAAATTTTTCGCCCTATTTTCAAAATTATGCGTATGTGTATTCTTTATATTTTCGTTATTATCTGTTTCTTTTGCGTATTCTTTACGACAATTGTCTATACGCTGTTTTTTATTTTGTTTGATGTCTGTATCTTCATGAATAGGGCAACTATAATATTTTTTTTGCGTATCCGTTAGCATATTAGTGTGCTTGTGGGCTTCATGTTCCAATTTTATGGCGGCTTGCCCTTCGTAGGTGGTGGAATAGCATAAGCCAAGCAGAGCGGAAATGGCATCAAAAAGTCTGCCACAGCCACTGCTTTCTATGCACTGGATATTTTTTTCTATCATGCTTGTGAGCATTGGAGACATTTTTTTACAATGTTCTTCCTGAAGCCAAGGGAAAGGATATTTATCGAATGCGCTTGAATCTAAATATTTTTTTTCTAAGCATAGTTCATACATCGCTTGCGCTATTCGCCACGGCTCTTTTATGGCAGCATCACCACCAGGGAGAATGAGTGGGCTTAGGCGACCAAGGCGTAACATCAGCCCTTCTTTTGGAGCAATGTACAATAATTCTCCTCCCCATATACTGCCATCTGTTCCTTGTCCTGTGCCATCAAGAATAAGGGCAAGGCTTGGCGATAAATCGTAGTGAGCATATTCTGCTAAGACAGCGTAGGCATGTGCAAAATGATGGGCAAGTTGCATAAGGGGAATATTATACTGTTTTGCAATTTTCTTTGCAAAATGGGTGCTTGGGAAGTCAGGGTGTAAGTCACAAACAACAAGCTGTGGCGTTACTTCAAGTAAAGTTTGGAGATGAAGGAAGCTTTCTTCGTAAAATTCTGTAGAGGCAAGATTGTCTAAATCACCAATATGTTGACTTAAAAATGCGTCCGTATTGCGTGTGAGGCAAAAGGTATTTTTGAGAAAAGACCCTGCGGCAAACACGGAAGGGGCTAAATATTGTGAGGCCTCTTCAGGTGTTATGGATAAGGAGAACGCTTTTTTTGGAAAAGCGATAGGGCTTGGAACATAGCCTCTTGCTCTTCTAAAAAAGAGGGTAGGGGGTAAATCTGTCTGCTGTGTTTTTTGTTTCTGTCGATTTTTATCCGTAAGCGCAAGGCACACGGAGTCATCAACACGGACTAAAATATCTCGATTATGAAAAAGATAGGCGTCGGCGATGTCTTGAAGACTTGCCCATGCATCTCTATTCTTAATACAAATGGGCTCTCCGCTTGCATTTGCAGATGTCATAATAAGGGCTTTTGGAGTAAAGATATTCCCATTTTCTGACATGATTTCAGGATTAAATAAGAGTGCATGTAAGGGCGTATAGGCCAACATAATTCCAATTCTATGGGTGTCAGGCGCAATATTTTGCGGTAGAGTGCTCTCTTTTTTAGGACATAAAACGATAGGGGCGGCAGGGGAGCAAAGTAGTTCTTCGGCCTCCTTTGTGATATACGCAATTTTTTTTGCTTCTTCAATATTGGCAAGCATGAGCGCAAAGGCCTTATGGGGGCGATTTTTTCTAATACGTAAAGTTGCTATACTGCTTTCATTGTAGGCATCACATGCAAGCTGAAATCCTCCTAATGCTTTGATAGCAATGATTTTACCTTGCCCTAAGAGCGAAATACAGTTCCTGAGTGCTTGTGTATTCAATAACTTTGGGGTTTTGGAATTACCTTTGGAATTGCTTGATGTAGAAAAGTTTGTGGGGGAGATAGGAGAGAGGGGCAATTCGACAGAAGACGGGGACAATTCGACAGAAGACGGGGACAATTCGACAGAAGACGTGGACAATTCGAGAGGAGACGATTTTTGCAAAAGTTCTGTTTCATAAAAAATATTATGTGGGTGCTCTTTCTGGATAGAGTAGTCGCAGTCAGTCTGTTTTGCGCTAGTGAGCCAAAGGTGTGGGCCGCATATCGCACAAGCATTGGGTTGTGCATGAAAACGCCTGTCGAAAGGATTTTCATATTCCTCTTTACAGGTAGGGCACAAAGGAAAACACGCCATACTTGTAGACGTTCTATCGTAAGGAATGGAATGAGTTATGGTGTATCTTGGGCCACAGTTTGTGCAATTAGTAAAGGGGTACGCATGCCGATACGTATCTTTTGTGAAAATATCTTTTTGGCAATCTTGGCAAGTGGCAACATCAGGGCTGATAAGAACAGTATGCCCCGTATGCGCTTCCGCATTTGTTTGTTTAATAACAAAAGAGTTGTATTCGTTTTTGTTTGAATCTTTCTTTTCTTGTATGTTGCTGATTTTTTTTGTTTTGTTTAGCTTGATTTCTGTAATTATATGAGAGGATATTTTTGCAAGAGGAGGGAGGTTTTTTTGAAATTGCTCATTAAATGCGGAGATTTGATTTTGTGAACCTTCGATTTCAATAATGACACCAAGGGGGGTATTATTTACAAAACCAAGTAAATTGTGAGCATGAGCAAGACGAAACACAAAAGGTCGAAAGCCAACACCTTGTACTTGACCTTGAATAATGTGGTGGAATCTTTTTCTCATAATTTTTTTTAATAGTCTTCTGCCTGTGCTTGTTCTTTTAAATATAACTTTTGTTTATTCTCTAAAACTTAACTTTTCTTGGATTCCTGATTTACTTCTTTTCTTGGGCTTTTAGTCTTGCTTTTTCAAGGTGTTCTTGGTCTAGGCGGTTTTCCGCTTCTTCTCTTTGCATTTTTCTTTCTCGTATGGCCTTTTTTTCATTTTCTAAATCAGCGAGGGACGTGTCGTGTTGATTACGTAATGCTATTTCTAATTTTTGCATTTCAAGCACGAGTTTATCCAAAAGTTCCATATCATAATTGATGAGAAGAGGGAAAATACAGGAACATGAATCATTATTAATTCTAACAATTTGAGATGTAATAGTGAGTACTTTTCGAGTGTCATTTACAAAAATATCAATGATGATGTGTTCCCCTTGCTGTATGTGAAGGGTATCTTCTTTGTAGGCAAAACGGATACTGGATGTACTAATATCATAGACGTCTCGATGATGAGCTTCACCTTGTATACAAACAGATAAATTGGTTGGGCTCGCCCTGTACGCTCTACGATTGAATTCACCTGTGACAATATTTAAATCGTCAAAAAGTGTGAAATCATTTGGTTTTTGTTGCACTTCCAGTTTTTGTTGCTCTTTATGGACAGGAGGATTTGCGTGCGGTGTCGAGTCGTCAAACGGAGCTTGGCTAGATGTTTTAATTTCTTGCTTTGGAACGGTATCTTCCGTTTTTTCTTCTTGTTTTGCCTGAGGAGGGCTTGTGACTTGTGGCTCGTTATTGAATTTTTTTGTAAGCTGAGTTTTGCGTAATTCTTTGACTTTTTCTTTTTCTTTTTCTAGTGCTTTGCTTTCTTCTAATTTTGAGAGTACGATTTCCAATTTTTGCATTTCAAGGATTAACTTATCAAGCACTCTCGCATCGTTACCCTTAAGTTCTGGAAAGAAGCATGAGTATGTATTGTCAATAATTCTCACAACTTGGGCATATAAGATTAGTAAGTCATTTTGGGTGTCAGAATAGAGATGCAAGACGATGTCTTGACCTTTGTGCATTTCTTTATGGTCTTTGTCATTCTTAACACTAAAGGACAAACCAGTGATGCTGATATTTTCTACAGGGAATGACTTATCGTCGTTCTCAAGGCGTACCCATAAATTGGTAGGGCGAGCTCGATAGGCCTTGCGTGCATGTTTGCTTTGCGTGTCAATAGTAAGGTCTGAGAATATATCAAAATCATTATTTTTTGGGCGCATGTATTGTCCGCTCTAGGCTAAATTCAACACGTCTGTTCTTGGCTTGATTTTCAGGCGTATCATTGGGAAAAAGAGGATTTAAATCCCCCATACCAGTTGCAGTTATTCGAAGCGGGTTAATGTCATTCTCAATAAACCATCGGAGCACATTGACAGCTCTAAGAGCTGAAAGTTCCCAGTTATCTTTGAATCTGGCACCTTCTGGTACTTCATCATTATCCGTATAGCCTTTAATGCTAACCATCATTTCACGGTTTGAACGAATAATTTCAAGAAGAGGTTCAAGGTGAGTAAATGCTTGTTCTGAAAGGGTTTCTTCACCTGGGTTGAAAAGTAATCCATCGCCTATGGTGAGGGTTATTGTTCCTTCATCAAGAACAGCACTCACAGAACCTTCAACGGCTTTTTTTGATAAATAACTTCTAACGGCGTTAAAGGTATTTTCTTGTGTTTTTAATATTTCTTGGCGGATACGTGATAATTCTAAGACAGACAAACTTGTGTTATCTTTCTCTTTCGAGACCATGGAGCCAGAGAAATCTACTGTAGGATTTTCAGATCCCCCAAAAGCATCACGAAGTGATCCAAAAACGGCTTTAGCTTTTACAACTTCAATTGTGGACATTGAAAATAAAAGCACAAAGAATACAAGTAGTAAAGTAACAAGGTCGGCAAAGGTTGCCATCCACCCGGGGGATCCTTCTTCCTCTTCTTCAACTGGTTCTTCTACTTCACTCATAACTATGTCCTTATGATTTGTCTTCGCTTTTCACTCTATTTGAAATAGGGCAATGTTGCAACTCTAAAAAGAGCTTCCTCTGACAATATTCAATTCAATCCGTTTTGAAGATTTTCGCTTTCAAAACGGATTGCTATGTATTCTTATTTCTCGTCCATTTTACGTTTTGATGGCGTGAGGAAGGAGGCTAGTTTTTCATAAACAAGTCGCGGGTTATTATTTTCGAGGATAGATTTCGCCCCTTCAAAAATAATTTGCAAGTTCATACTTTCTTGTGTGCTTCTTGCTTTTAGTTTTGTAGCAAAGGGGATAAAAACAAGGTTCGCCAAAATAGTTCCATAGAGGGTCGTGATAAGCGCAATAGCCATAGCAGGCCCCAAAGCGTTAGGGTCAGAAAGTTGGCTAAGCATTTGTACAAGCCCAATAAGAGTCCCAAGCATACCCATAGCAGGAGCAAGGGCGGCCATTTTTGAGAAAACGGCAATACTAATGGCGTGTCGCTTTTGTAGCGAAGAAATTTCAATAATAACTGTGCTATGGATTAGCTCAGGTTCTGCCGTATCGGCAATAAGTTGCATAGCTTTTTTAAGAAGGGGATTATTCGTTTCCACTCTTTCAAGAGCAAGAATACCTTCACGACGGCTAATTTCTGCGATTTGCACCATGGTATCAACAACTTCTTCAGGCATAGTTCTTTTGCTTGAAAACGTTTTAGCGATGGCTTTAAATGCTTGCATAACTTCTTCCATAGGGAAGCAGATAAGGGTAGCAGCAAAAGTACCACCAAACACCATGATAATACTAGGTATATCAACAAAACCACTAGGGTCAGGACCCATAAGAATGGTTGCAAATACAAGGCCAAAACCGGCTATAATCCCAAGGAGTGTTGCTATATCCATTACATTCACCTAATAACGCTTGATTAATAAGAAAATGGTGCGTAAAACCTTTTCTAAGATGAAAATAAACTTTGTTCGTAAGAATGTCTAGTTTATTTATAATACATATGTATATTTTACTAATTGAAATACGTGTTTATTTTTTTAAGAAAAAAAGCGATGTATTTCCAAAGCATAAAGGATGTGTTTGTGGCTGTAAGAAATGATTCTATCCGTAATATTGCAATTATTGCTCACGTTGATCATGGTAAAACCACTCTAGTTGATGGCATGTTTCGTCAAAGTGGCATGTTCCGTGCCGACCAACAGGTTGATGATCGTATCATGGATAGTATGGAGTTAGAACGCGAGCGTGGGATTACCATTGCCGCAAAAAACTGTGCTGTTTCATGGAATGGGACACGTATTAACATTATTGATACTCCAGGTCACGCCGACTTTGGTGGTGAAGTTGAGCGCGCACTTTCTATGGTTGATGGTGTTGTTCTTTTAGTGGATTCCTCTGAAGGACCTTTGCCTCAAACTCGTTTTGTACTTCGTAAAGCTCTTGCTCTTAAACTGCCAGTTATTGCTCTTGTCAACAAAATTGATAGAAAAGATTCCCGCCCAGAAGAAGTACTTGATGAGCTTTATGAGCTTTTCATCGACCTTGATGCTAATGATGACCAGTTAGAGTTCCCTGTCCTTTATGCTATTGGACGTGATGGGGTCGCTATGTATAATATCGACGATAAACAAGAAAACCTTAGCCCTCTTTTCGAGACAATTATAAAGAGTATCCCTGGGCCTTCGCATGATGAAAGTATTCCTTTCCAAATGCTTGTTACAGACCTTGATTATTCTGATTATTTAGGCCGTCTTGCTGTTGGCAGAATCCGTAATGGTTCCGTACAAAATAAGGATTCTCTTGTGTGCGTTGGAAAAGACGGGCAAGCTCGTCCACTTCGTGCGACAAAAATCCAAATTTACCAAGGTAAGCGCATGATAGATGTTGAAAGTGCTGAACCTGGCGATATTATTGTTATGGCTGGCGTTGAAGATATTACTATTGGTGATACTATTTGTACTCGCGAAAATCCGCATGTATTACCTCGTATCAATGTTGATGAGCCTACAGTTGCTATGCGGTTTTCCATTAATAGTTCTCCATTGGCAGGACGTGAAGGTAAAATTGTTCAAGCAAGAAAAATTCGTGAACGCCTTGATCGTGAAGCCCTTGGTAACGTATCTGTTCGCATTGAAAGCACAGAAGAAAGTGATGCTTTTATTGTTAAAGGACGTGGCGAATTCCAAATGGCGATTATCGTTGAAACTATGCGCCGTGAAGGTTTTGAGCTCACTGTTGGCCGACCTGAAGTTATTATGCGTAAAGAAGGCAATACCGTTTATGAGCCTATTGAAGATGTGTCTATCGACTGTGATGAAGTCTTTATGGGCGTTGTTACAGACAAGCTTTCTTTCAGAAAAGGCCGTATGGTCAATTGTATTAATAATGGCACAGGGCGAGTTCGTCTTTCCTTTTCCGTTCCAGCACGAGGACTTATTGGTTATCGTGACGAGTTCCTAACTGACACTCGTGGTACTGGTATTATGAACTCAACGTTTAACGGATATGAAGCTCACCGTGGCGACTTCGTTACTCGTATGACTGGCTCTCTCATTGCTGATAGAGCAGGCATTGGCGTTGCATACGGACTTTATAACCTTGAGCCTCGTGGCAATCTTTTTGTTGTGCCTGGCGATCCTCTTTATGAGGGAATGGTTATTGGTGAACATAATCGTGATAACGATATTGATGTAAACCCATCTAAAGAAAAGAAGCTTAGTAATATGCGTGCTTCTGGTAAAGATGAACATATTATTCTTACTCCAATTCGCCCTATTACACTTGAACATGCTTTGCATTTCTTGCGTGAAGATGAAGTGCTTGAAGTTACACCTTTGTCATTGCGTATTCGTAAAATCGAACTAAGTGCAATGAAGCGTCACCAAGCTGGTGGCGGTAGAAAACGTGTATAAATGTGTCACTGCGTGACGTAAATAGATTGAAATAGATTAGATAGAATAAAAAAGATGCGAGAGGTATTACCCCTCGCATCTTTTATTTTAATGTTGTTTACTGTTAGCTATTGAGCACAACAATTTCATTTTTCAAATCAGTGCAATCGTAATAAAGATCGCCAGGCATTACGAAGCCAGAGTAGTTTTTTAGCATATGCTCTAAAAAACGCTTAATCCAATCGCTTGTCAATCCGTCTTTATTAGATAAAACTGAGTGGTCAAAATCCTCAGGATTATCTGCCTTATAAAGCAAGGACGCAAATTTTATAATTTCCACATATAGTTCGTCGTCCAACTTATCAGCCAATATATCAGACGCACTATTTTCATCTGTATTATTTTCTGTTTTGTCAAGAATATCCAAAAGAAGACAAGACAATGTTTCTAAATCAAAGCTTTTACTGTTGAGCTTGGAATTAGAATCATCACAGGAAATAATGGCAGTTTGGCCAGATTCAGCATTTTCAATTGCCAAGGATAAAAGCGTGGGGGATTTAGGTGTGGAAGAGGAAGCAATATTGCTAGTTGGTCGGTCACCAGAGCCGTGCTCAACATTAAGCTTAACACCTGAATTCTTATACACTTCATAAACGAACTGAGAGCAAGTGCTTGCATGTTCTCCAGTCATTTTTTTGTCTATGACGTTAGCAAGAAGTACACATAAACTACTTAATGCTATTTTGACTTCCTTTCTAGCATCAGGCTTCCACATATTCAAAATAGTTAAAACGCCTACCATAATAAGGTTGCCCATGCTATAAGGCTCCTTGGCTTCAAGGCGTTTTTTTGCTTCCTCTAGTAGCGCTTTACTAAGAGCTTCGCTAGGTTTACTGTAGCGGCGCACATGAATAGTTCTATCTCCAAGGTCACTCGTGTTTCGTGTTCCTATTCCTGACAAACCTTCTTCGACAACTTTTCCATCTTCAAAATACATAGCGGCATGACTGACAGGCGCATTAGAAAGCTTGCAAATCAATCGTGAAATACAAGATGGGTCTGGCTCAAAGAGAAAAACATCCCCAGTGATAAATTCTGAATTTGGCATATAATCTCCGGATTGTTAAAGTTTATTTGGAAAACATATATCATTGTATTTTGAAAATATCTATTAGTCAATATGCAAGGATTCTATAAAATACATTCATTAATAGCCCTTGCGATTTTTTTGGGCTTTGTGTTTTTTAGGCTCTTTGGACTGAGAGAGATTGAGTGTTTGCCAAAGCCTACGCCAAGCACGGAAACCTACGGCGAGCACGGAAGATGTAGCAGTTCCCCTCCCCTTTTTTTTGTTTTCTCAAAAAACTTTTAATTCTTATATTCTCTAACTTTTTTGGATTAATAACAGAAAAGCCCTTTTCTTAGACAGCTAAAAAAAGGGCTTTTTATAATTATTTCAAAAAAAATTATCTTTCAAGCCATTCGGCGAGGCGTTCCGCATAAAGTTCATCGGAAAAGGTTTTTGTATCATACATGCCGATTTCTTGTCTTTGTCTGCTTGCTTCACCAAGAAGCAGAGCCGCAGCCACAGAGACATTAAAGCTTTGTATCATGCCAAACATAGGTATATAAATTTCGCCATCTACAACTGGAAAAAGTTCTTCAGATACTCCTGAATGCTCCGTTCCCATAATAATAGCCGTTGGCTTTGTCATGTCGTATTCCCCCATAGGCTTTGCGTTTGGGGTGCAGTTAGTGGCTAGAATTTGCATGCCTTGCGCTTTGAGACTGGCAAGCAAGGTTTCTTTTTGGCTATGCCTTTCTGTTTCAATCCATTTTCGTGCAGAAGCAGAACTTTTTTCACTAAGTTTAGGAAAGGCCTGCCCAGTATAATAAAGATGCACACTGTCAACACCAAAAGCATCGCAACTGCGATAAATTGCAGAAACATTATGTGGGTCGTGTATATTATCAAGAACTAAAGTTAAATCTTTTTGTCTTTGCTTCAAGACTTTTTCTATTTTTGCTCGACGCTCATCAGTCATTGATCTCATGTGTTTCTCGTCTGTGTTGTTTTTGATTTTTGTGATTAGTTTTTTACAATATGTAATACATGGAAAGCGTGGGAAAAAGAAAGTTGATGGACTGAAAGAATGTGCCCACATCGCCTTATAGATGATTTTGTGGGAAAAATCAAACAGAAGACTTCCTCACTTTAAAAGAGAGGTAACAGGTGTTTTTACTAGAGACATGACATGATTATGGGGTTTTATACATTCTAGGGCAGAGCTATCTCTCTAGTAAATTTATAAAAAAAGATGGAGTTTATAATAATCTGATAGCATGATTCATGCCTTGACAGATGAAAGGTCTGGGCATATTATAGAGGAAATATTTAAACTACATTGGAGAATAATATGGCTATCGAAATTAATGACTCAACATTTGATGCTAGTGTTTTAAAATCTGAACTTCCTGTTTTAGTTGACTTTTGGGCACCTTGGTGTGGTCCATGTCGTTCTGTTGCTCCTGTTGTGGAAGAACTTGCAACAGAATATAGCGGCAGAATTAATGTAGCAAAAATGAATGTTGATGAATCACAATCAGTACCAAGTAAATATGGCATTCGTGCGATTCCTACCCTTATTCTTTTCAAGAATGGTGAAGTTGTGGATCAAATCACAGGCGCTGTTTCAAAAACTAATATTGATGCTCTTATAAATAAGGCTCTTTAGTATGAAGAAATTCGATGCAATTGTGCTTGGTGCAGGTCCGGCAGGGATTTGTGCTGCTCTTTACCTCGTTCGTGCTGGTTTTAAAACAGCGATTGTTGAAAAGAATAGCCCCGGGGGACAAGTACTAAGCACCGCTGAGGTGGAAAACTATCTTGGTTTTCCTAAAAGCGTTAAAGGCTTTGAACTTGCTGACCTTTTTTCAGCTCACATTGATGAATATCCTGTGGAGAGAATCCGTGGTGATGTGGTGAGCATGGAAACAGCGCTAGAAGGAACAATTCCTTTACATACTTTGCATATGGCAGAAAATGGAGAAGATCTTGCGGCTCCCGCTATTATTATAGCAACAGGATCGCAACATCGACCACTTGGCATAAAAGAGGAAGAAGAATACCGTGGTAAAGGCGTCTCTTATTGCGCCCTTTGTGATGGTAATTTTTATAAGAATCTTGATGTTGCGGTTGTTGGTGGCGGTAATTCTGCCCTTGAAGAAGCATTGTATCTTGCTAGAATTGCTAAGAAAGTTTATGTAATACATCGCCGTGAAGGTTTTCGTGGTGCTAAAATCTATCTTGATAAGATTAAGAAAATGCCTGATAAGATTGAACTTATTACAAGTAGTGTCGTTGATTCCCTTCATGGTAGCCCTAATTTGGAAACCGTGAAGCTCAAGCATGTAGAAACGGCGCAAACACGTGATTTGAAAGTGGACGGCGTTTTTGTTTACGTGGGAAATCTTCCTAATGGTGCATTCTTACCAGAAAGCCTTCCTAAAAATGAACAAGGTTTCCTTATCACCGATTTGGAAATGCATACCGAAATAGCGGGTATTTACGCTGCTGGTGATATTAGAGCTAAAGCTTGTCGCCAAGTGTGCTCTGCTGTGGGTGACGGTGCTACTGCCGCCACTGCTGCTATTAATTATTTGGAGCAATTGGATGTTTAAAGCTTTACCATTACTTGCCTTGTTACTTGTGTTTACTGGTTGCGGCGGAGTAGTTGATCATTATTTTTTACCTGTTGCAGATGATACCGTTCAAGAACTTTTTGAAGCTGGCAATGACGCTATGCAAGAAAAGCGCTACCGTGACGCTGCAGGCTATTTTGCTGAAATTAAAGATGAATATCCTTTTAGCTCGTATGTTATTGAAGCAGAGCTTGGTTTGGGAGATGCGTATTTTCTTAATAAGCAATATATTGCAGCTGCCGATGCATACCGTGAATTTGAAGAATTACACCCACGACACGAAGCAATTCCTTATATTTTGCTACAAGTGGCGAGATCTATGCGTCAAACGTATAAATCCGTGGACAGGGCGACAACTGACCTTGAAGTTGGGCTTGAATACGCAAAGCGTGTAGTTGAGGAATATCCTGGAACAGACTACGCTGTAGAAGCGCAAGTTGAAGTGGATGAAATACGCTTATTTATTGCTCAGCGTGAAGTATATATTGCACAAATATATCAGAAGATGGGCAACTATGAAGCAGCATGGAATCGCTATGTAAAAATAGCAAGTACCTATGAAGATATTGAAGATATCCACGCCTACGCAACTGAGCAAGCTAATACAAACTTCTTAAAATATCGTGATAGAACTTCAGAAGATATTCGTGAAGAACGTGTTGGATCTTGGAAAGAATGGTTTAAGTGGTTATAACATATATACAGTTTTAATAAAAAAAGAGCCTCGTGATTACGGGGCTCTTTTTTATTGTGCAGTGCTTTATTCTATAATGTATTTTTCAATTTTAAAGTTATGGGCATAAAGGAACATGGTCAATGCCCGCTTTAAGGGGAAGTCCTAAAGTAAGGTTAGCATTAGCCAGTGCTTGCAATGATGCACCTCTAGCAAGGTTATCAATGGCTGAGGTGATAATAAGCCTTTGGGTTCTTTTATCTACTGTTACTGCGATATCGCAGAACATACTTCCTCGCACATAACGTGTTTCAGGAAATTGCCCCGCAGGTAAAACCCGTATGAATGGGCAATCTTTCCATGTATCTTCGTAGATTTTTTGGATATCTTCTTGAGCATAATCTTGAGTAAGCTTTGTATAGATAGTTGTGAGAATGCCTCTTTGAATGGGGAGTAAATGCGGGTTGAAAGAAAGAGTTATATCGTTATGGGCAATAAGGCTCAATTCTTGCTCTATTTCTGGCGTGTGGCGGTGCTTACCAAGTCCATAGGGTCTAAAATTATCTTGCACTTCGCAAAATAAGGTGGGAACAGAAGCTTTTCTACCCGCACCGCTTGTGCCAGATTTTGCGTCTATAACAATATCGTCAAGCTTAATAATTTTGTTTTTTAGCGCAGGATAAAGCCCTAATATACTTGCAGTAGGGTAGCAGCCAGGGTTTGCGACGAGACGAGCTTTTTTGATGGCTTCGGCATTGATTTCAATAAGACCGTAAACGGATTCTTCCACATATTTTTTTTGTGTATGTGTTACGCCATACCACTGTTCATATGTTGCGATATCTTTAATCCTAAAGTCGGCGGAAAGGTCAATCACTTTAACGGATTTCTTGAGGTTTTCGGCTGCCTCAAGAATTTGTGCTGCGGTATCCATTGCCACTCCATGGGGAATTGCAAGAAAAACAACGTCACATTTTTCGGCAAGTTCCTTTGCGTCGGCATCACTTATTTCTAAATTGCCCAGCGCATGCCCTCTTAAAAATGGATATAAGTCGGCAACTTTTTTTCCTTGTTCTTGTCTTGATGTTGCTACTGTGAGGTTTATCTGTGGGTGTGAAACTAGTGCACGTGCCAATTCCATACCCGTGTAACCCGTTATGCCAACTAAGCCTGCGGTATACATATGCACTCCCTTAGTTTTTTACGACGTATTTCATACGCACTTCGTAAAGAACATCTTTGAAGAGTTGAGCCTCTTCTGTCGTGAGGCCGTTGTTGAATTTATCTTCAAGCATATTGAGCAGGTCAATAGTATGTGCTGCCAACATTTCATTCTTTTCTAGTTCCCGTGTCTCTGGATTCGGTACTTCACCAAGATGCATGAGAGCAGAGGACGCAAGGGACATGATAAAGGTTGAAAAATTTACCTCAGGCATTTGGCTGTTGTTCTGGTTACTCATGGGAACTCCTTTTTGTTAGAAGGCGGTTATAAGTATGAGAGGGGATACGAGTATAGAATTCTGCTCGTATATACATAGCTTTTATTATGAAAAACCCACTTTCAAGAGTGTTGAAAGTGGGTAAGTTTTTTTATTTAATACTCATTATTCGCTAAAATTGATGGCAGAAGTATCGATGTTCGTTGTCTCTAATGGGTAGAGAAGAACGAGGTTTCTGATTTTTCCAACGCCAAATGTACCAGGGTATGTGTTCACATTTACAACAAGGTCAGTAATGCCATCATTATTAGGATCTGCTATAGCAACGTCAACAATTGTGCCTTTGATTCTTCTAGTTTTCCATAGAAGATTCATGCCAAGTCCGTCCCAAATTTGAGCTGAAATTTCACCTTGAGAGTAGTTACGGTAGTTATTTAAAATGACAGCCGCTGTACTTACAGGCTTAGAGGTGATGGCTTCGTATTGCCCGTTTTGGTCAAGGTCGGCAATGGCGATACGCATAGGAACATAATAGTAAAGAACGTCTAGGCTACCTTCTCGAGAAGCAAAGCCTGTAATGTCACGAGTAACACGCACTCCTGTTGGAGTACTTGCGTATACGTCGTCACTTTTAGCAAGGCGTTTTCCTTCTTCACTGAAAGTGACCATTTTATCTGATCCGTCAATAACTAGAAGGTGGTTTCCGCCTTCTTTTTCAGAACCAGGAAGCCATGTGAAGTTGAATACGTTAGCCTCTTTTGGCAAGGAATGAAGAGGGCGGCCACGAGTAATAGCTTGGCCATTGAAATTCATTTGATAGACAGCACCACGAACAAAACGTGTATTATCATCTGCTTGTCCGATAAGGCTTGGTTTTTCAAGAGCAGAAATACTAGCAACACTTAAATAATAATTAGTGGTTGCAGTTTTTTCAATTTTATTTCCTGAAAGGCGTAAAAGCATACCTTCTGCACTCTTTGTAGATGTATTATTAGCAGACACTACAAGATGTGTTGTGCCATTGAATTCAAAAGAACGTATGCGTAATGGCTCATAAGCGCTTGGTAATTTGTATTGAGCAATGGGATTCAGTTGATTTTCTTCGTATTTGTAGATATTGATTTCAGTTTCACTAAGTACTGCAATCTCATCACGTCCGTCATTATCAAAGTCAGCAATTTCAAAACCATAAGAGGCATAAGGAAGAGGTTTTGTACGTGTGCGCTGCACCTCTGTACCTTGATAGCGTAGCTCTGGATTGAGATAGCTTGTAGCTTGTGGGCTGGTTTCGTTTGCAATAATTGAGTTATTGCTCGGCGCTCTATTTTGGCCTTGTGCACGTGTTTTTTCGCGACCTAAAATTTCATGATTTATATCATCAGAAATAGACTGGACAGCATTAAACAAGCTGTCGATATTTGTTTGTACTGCTTTTTTCCAAAATGTATCTTTACCTACAACGCTTACATCGAGGCTTGCATTTTCGCCAATGATAGTGACACTTCCATAAACAAGGAAATCTGCATTATATTGCTTGCGTGCACTTTCTGCTTTGGTTTTATTTTCAGGAGCTTTTTGTGATAATAATTTATCTTGATTGGTAACAGGTTCATTCACACCAGCTAGGAACAGGCGGGAGTTGAACATAGGTGGAATTGCTTTTTCAAGATAGTTATAACCACTTCCACCATTTATTTTAAACGGTGCAATAGCGTAGCTTGCTGCCAGAGAAGGGCTTGCAATACCTAAGCATATGAGGAAAGAAAAAATGGTTAAAATTGATCGACGCATAATGAACTCCTTGCAAGTATGTGCAAAAAATGTTTTTGTATAGACAGACAATATAAATAAAAACTAAGCAAGAACAATTGGTACATAAAATATTATGTGATGTGCATAACTCGTGCTGACAAAGATTATCAGACTTTGTTTAACTTCTAACTTTATACCTTTTTTTTATGTGTGTTGCAAGTAAGAATATAGAGAGTAAAAATAGACTATTTATGAAAAATTATAAGCGTTCATTCCGTTTTGTGTGTAAAGCCCATGAAGAAGAGTTAGTCTCTCAATTGCTACAGGCTCAAGGATTTAGCTGGGATAGTGATACTTTTACCTCCCATGCGTGTCGTCTTATTGATGAGCCCTTTCCTTTAGGTTCTTCTTTAGCCGCATTTTTTGGATTAATTTATATTCAGGATAGAGCGTCAATGTTGCCACCTGTTGCTTTGCAAGCACCTAAGAGCGCTCTTGTGCTTGATATGTGTGCAAGTCCAGGAAGCAAAACTGGGCAACTCGCTACTATGATTGGTGACGATGGTTTTATTATTGGAAATGAGCCTTCACCAGCAAGGCTTGCTACTCTGCGTAGAAACTTACAGCAAATGAATTTATTTCAAGTTGTTACATGCTGTTCGGAAGGGCAGCGTATTGCATTACCTGATGGATTTTTTGATTATATTCAGCTTGATCCGCCTTGCAGTGGTTGGGGTACTATTGATCGCAATCCTAAGGTTATGGAAATGTGGAAAGATGATAAAACCTTACCACTTATTCGTTTACAAAAAGAGCTTTTAAAAGAAGCCCATCGTTTATTGAAGCCTGGCGGGGTTATAGTGTATTCCACATGCACGACAAATGTAGAAGAAAATGAAAAACAAGTAATCTATGCACAAGAAGAGCTTGGCTTTTTATTTGAAGATTTACCTGATTTACCTGAATTTGTTATGGATACACCACTTATGGGCTGTGGGGCTGTGTGGCGTTTATCGCCTCGCCCTGGTGATACGCAAGGTTTCTTTGTGGCACGCTTTCGAAAAAGCACACACGCAATGCCTGAGCAGGCTGAAATGAATGAAGAAAAAACTCTGTGGGGTAATTATCTTTCTAAGCGCCATGTGGAAGAGTTGGGGCTTGATGCGAATATATTAAAACATGGCAATATAAGTATTTTTGGAGAGAGCGTGCATTTTGTGCATCACAAAGCAGAGCTTTTGCCGAAGGAATTCGCATGGCAAGGAATGTATATGGGCAAAGTCAGCAGGGCAGGCGATGTGCAACTTTCACCACGGGTGCGTGTTCTTAGCGATATGGCATGTGTTGATTTTGAGGGTATGAAAGGAATCGAGCAGATAAAGGGGCTTTTGTGCGGGCAAAGTCTTAATACCGAGTTCACGGAAAAAAGTATTCTTTTGCGCTGGAATGGTCTGGCACTTGCTAGGCTTAAGATAAAAAATAAGCGCCTTATCTGGACAGAGCGCTAAATTATAATGAAGACCTTTTGTGTCTTAATTTTCTTATAAAAAAAATATTTATAAAGAGAAACTATTTGTAGGGGGAATTTTATTTCCCCCTTTTTTTTGTCTGAATTATTTTGCTTCAATTAAAAGCGGTATATAGTGCAATTGTTCGGATAATTGAACGGTGTTGCCTAGTTTCCATGAGAAGTCTTGAAAGCCAGCCATTTGGGCAGCTTTTTCAGCGATACCTTTTGCATTAATAATGGGGTGTCGTTGAAATACTTGTGGAAGGCCTGTGGTGAGATTGCAACGTAAGCACTGATTAGGTCTTTGATGCAATTCAAAGTGAAAGATAAGTGATTTTTCTTGTTGCTCTTGAAAACTGAGACGGATGTCATAGGCGCCGTCTTCTGCTCCGCCAAAGAGAGCTTCAAAAAATTCACCTGTTCGTTCCGCTGGAAACACTTCATCAATAAAATCTTGATTAAACATAGAACACCCTTAATACGTTTGGTACGCTTAGTACGTTTGACAAGCTTGATATGTTGACAAGTTAAAATGGCTTTAACTCTAATGCCTCTGTATCCCTAGGAATACCGCATTATTGAAAAACTATATCGTTTTCTTGTCATGTTTGCCAGCTTTTTTAACAAATTTTTTATTAGCAATAATCCATGAAATAATGGAATAAAGTGTTTTCTAAGGAAGGGGGGTGGGGGAAAACCTCGTTTTGTCATTCGATTATCTTAGCAAAGAATTTGCTTAGATAATTTTATATTCGTAAGGGTACAAAAACGTGGTTTTCCTCCACAAAAAAACATAGCCAGCCCCACAAAAAAATTAATTTGAGAGGGCTTTTTTTGTACCAAATTGTTTAAGGCGTGCGAGTAGGAAAGATTCTAACTGCTGATTTTCTTCTTCTGAGAGTTCTTTTTTGCGTAAGTTAAAAGATAAATCTTCGTGTTTACTTCGGATTTTGCTAAGGGGAATTTCGGCTCTTGCCATGGTTTTGTGGCCACCAGCAGACCCGTAGTCACTAAAAGCTTTTTGTGCAAGAATGCCAAGGTTTACGTCAGTACCACGGAAAATACAAATAACTTGTTTATCGTAAACTCCTGCAATAACGACGTATTTCAGCCCGTGCACCTTGAGAAAGAAATCTGCGATAACGACTAAAATATCAGGACTATCCACATTAGATAAATAGGTGAAGTGCCCAAGACCACATGGGCGAAAAGAATCAAATGCCCTGCTAAAGTATGGTAACCATTGGGGTAAATATTCACTTCTCATTATTCGTGTGAGTAATGTTTGATCTGCAAAGCGGCTCAAATAATGATAGGCTCGTAGATCAAGCTCTGTAGATTGTTTTCCAAAAGTTCCTGTATCTGTGCGAATACCGTACTGCAAGGCGGTTGCTAAGTGTTTTCCTGGTCGAATGTGCGCGTTGTACAAATATTCTGTGAGCATGGTGCATGTTGCGCCGTAATCTGGGCGAATATCTTGCATTTTTTGCGGATTAAGGAGCTCTTCTTTATTACTTTTTCCTGCTTGGGGCTTTGCGCTGTCTTTGCAATTTACTTTGTGTGGGTTAAAGTGAGGGCAGCTTGGTTTTTCTTTTATATTCTCTAGGTTACGATGTATGCAGGATTTGTCTACTAAAGAACAATGTCCCCCATTTAATGTGCTACATGATGGGACTTTTGTGCTTGTTGCTTCTACGTTTTTTGCACTACTCAGTAGTGCCTTGGATTTATTTGCCGATGGGGCTTTGGTTGATTTTGCTTTCTTTTCATAAGATGCAAGAAGCGGACAGGATTGTTCTTTTGAATTTTTTTCGCTGTTTTTATCGAGTACTGAAATTTTTGAAGGCTTGACGCTGTCCTTTGAATCCTCTTTTGGTAAAGGGAGAGGGTGATGGTCAATGACAATAGAGAATTCAATATCCGAAAAAAGTGGGCTATGGTGGGGCTGAGAGTCAACAATAGCAAACTTTTGGTAGGATTCGAGAATTTCAGGGTCAAAGGCTTTTACGGGAATGCGTAAATTTCTGATCATCGCTAAATTGTCAGGTCGTGAAATATCGTTAATCCTTACTAAATCTACCTTTTTTACTTTTTTCCGAATAATACGTTGTAGAGCCATAGCGCTTCCTAAGGCATCAGGGTCAGCGTTTACTAAAATAAGCCACTTATCACTCTTGCATAAAAGCGATTGAATATGGGCTAGTTGGGATGTGAGTACTCGGAAATATGCCATGAGGGGTCTCTCAGTTTAAAGTGGTAGAGTTTTTGTTTTGAATGAGTTTATTGAAGAAATCAATGGAATTTTCTATTTCTTTCCAGTCAAATACTTCAATGAGATGCCTTGTTTCTTTGGAAACTTGATTCATGACAGACTGACAAAAAACAGATTCCTGTTCAAGGTGATGTAGCGCTAGATGCATATCTTTATTTTTACATTCGTCTTTTCCGCTAGGATACGGAGCAGACCAATGTACAAGGCGAACTTTATTTATGATGTCTGCATGTTGTAAAACAGATTTTTGTTCAAAAGTGATAGCATGCGCAACGTCCAAACATAAATATAAGTCCTTATAGTTAGTTTGGCAAAAGATATCTTTGTAGTCTTGGTGCGCGGCATTGCGAACATTTTCAAAGGCAAGTAAATTTAAAGGAAGGCTCTGTTTCCAATATTCCATAAATTCAACCAGCTTTTCTTGCGCATATAAGGCGTGAATCGGGGGCAAGTGGACAACAGCCAGCCAAGGAGCGAGCTTTTTGCAATGTTCAAAAATAGCAACGCAGGCGTAAGCATAAAAATCAATATCTTCTAAGCTTTGTGCTAGAATCCAAGGGTTGCCCCATTGGGTATTTCCTTCATGAAGTGGAGATAAATCACTATACTTTTCCTTTTGCTGAAAAAAATCTACGGGTACGACGCTCGGCAGATGCAGATGCCATGTCAGATTTGTGTCTGGAAAGTCAGCAATAGAAGGCAGACTTGGCTCAAAGCACAGCAATTCCACTTCTTCAACTTTATTATTGAGGAATATGATATTTTCCTTGGCGTCCGCAGGAAATACCCACGAAGGGACAGCAAAAGAGTAAGGGGGTTTATCCATGTGGCATTATAACTTAACTTATTTTAGAAAGCTAGACTTGGAATTGCATATAATGATTTTTATAGAGGGGGCACCCTAATTTTGCATTATAATATTTTTTCTGATGCGAGAGGCTTTGCCTCTCGCGCTCTCCACCAAAGGACATGATGTCCTTTGGAAACCTCATAGGGTAGTATTTTTGTAGGCTTTGTTTACAAGAAATACGTAATGTGGACATATACTCAAAAGAGCGAAGTGGACTGGAAGGGGAATTTAGATTCCTTAACGAAATAAATTGAAATGCGCCGTAGTCGTTTTCGTTTAGGAACACAGCGAGTAATTACGCAAAGGGACAGCAAAAAGGGCATCATGTCTTTTAAATCAAGAAAACACCCTCGTTAAAGGGTGTTTTTTGGGTTAATAATTTCTTTGGAAATCCATGATTTTTTTTGGAAATCCATGATTTTGTGAGTATTTATAGATTGAAATTAATATGTGCTCGTAGTTTGACGTGTTTTTAGTCATCCTCAAGTGCTTTAGCTTTATTTTTCATTTCTGTTATTTTTGCTTCAAGACTCGCTAATTCTTCTAATTCTTTTTCTGCTTTCATTTGAATATCGTGAAAGTCTCTCAGTAGGGCAGAGGCTCTTTTTCCGTCTTCGTATACTTCAGGTTGAGCCAGTAAGCTTTCAAGTTCCGCTTGTTTTGCAAAGGTATTTTCCATGTTTTTTTCCATGGATTCATACTGGGTTTGCAAGGGTTTTATTTGCTTTGAAAGGGCATTACGAAGTGCACCTTGTTCTCTTTTTACTCGTTTAAGTTCTTCTCGAGAAAGCCCTGTTTTTCCACCAGAAAGAGCGTGTGGATCATTTTCTTTATCGGCAACACTCAGAGATTTTGTTGTATTTTTTTTCGTAATTTTATCTTGTTGTCTTGCAGCCTCGTATTCGTCAAAGCCTTCTTTATATATGACGAAGCCTTTTTCCGTTACTTCCCAAATTTCGTCCACCGTTGTTGAAAGTAGATGCCTATCGTGGGCTACAACCAAGAGCGTTCCTTCGTAGCTATCTAGCGCTTCCGTAAGGGCTTCTCGGCTTTCAAGATCTAGGTGGTTGGTTGGTTCATCTAAAATAAGAAAATTACAACGTGCGATAAAAAGAAGCGCAAGAGTGAGCCTGCTTCTTTCTCCGCCCGAAAGTGCGGCGATGGAGCGGTCAAAATAATTTTGTCCAAGCAAGAAAAGACCAAGCACACTCTTTAGTTCTTCTTCGGTGCTACGATGGTCAGATAAGCGGCGCATTTCGCCAAGTACCGTGCCAGATAATTCTAAAGTTTCTGTTTGTTGTTGGCTATAATAACCAAGGCGTGTGAGATTACTGATAGTTAAATCACCCGCTGTTCGTGCAAGTCTACCAGCTAAAATTTTAAGCAAAGTAGATTTACCGCAACCGTTATGCCCAACTAAACCCACTCGTTGGCCTCTTGTGAGGTTGAAAGTGAGCGGTGCCCAAAGAGTTCCACCGTCGGGGAATTGAAAAGTAAGGTTTGTCGTTGTGAGAACAGTTCTTTCGCTTTTTGTGGCTTCAGGCCATTTAAAAGAGAGTTCCCTTCGCTTTGCTTCGGGCTGATATTGTTCTAATTCTTTTTCGAGTTTTTTTGCTTGCTTTTGACGGGAAGTGGCTTGTCTTGCTTTGGTTGCTTTTGCTTTAAAGCGTCTGACAAAATCCATTTTATGATCAATGGCTTCCGTTAATTTTTTTACTTCTCGTTCTCTTTGTTCATCAAGTTCGTCTTGCATTTCTAAAAATTGCGTGAAGGTTGCCTTTTTGATGATTGGTTTTGATCCCCCCATATAAAGGACATGGGAACTGATATGATCCATGAAAACTCTATCGTGGGCAACAAAAACTAGAGAACCTTGGAAATTGAGTAAAAAATCTTCGAGCCATTCTACAGCGTCTAAGTCAAGGTGGTTTGTTGGTTCATCAAGAAGAAGAACATCGGCACCAGCAACCAGTACTCGTGCTAATTTTGCTCTTTCACGCCAACCACCTGATAATTGTCGCAAACTCATGGACCATTTACTACGGCTAAAACCCAGCCCAGAGAGAACGGTTTGTGCTTTTTGCTCAGGATTGTAACCATAACGGGCTTCAATGTCGTGTTGCTTTTCCATGAGGCTGTTCAAAAGCCCTTGGTCACCATTTTCTTGCGCTATGTCCCATTCTTTCCAAAACTCACTCCAGTCAGGTAGGGCGGATTGCACCCATAATAAAAGGTCAGTGTCGAGCTCATCTTCTTCAATGATTTGCTCAACATAGCCTAAACGACAACCTTTGGGAGTGATAACTCGACCAGAATCGGGAGGGGAAGAGTCCGCCATGATACGAATAAGAGTCGATTTGCCGCACCCGTTAGGACCGCAAACGCAAAGACGCATGCCATCAACAATGTCTAAAGAGAAATCATTGAGAATGTCACGGCCGCCATAAGCTTTCGAAATATTTTGTAATGTAATATTCATAGATATATAATGGGGTTAGTTATTTAATCTTTTTCTCGAAAATTTGAAAAAGTGCGATGTGTGCGAGCGACACAGCGAGGACAAAAGAGAATAAGAAATGAGTGCATTGAATTTATTTGAAAAATAAAAAGTAAAAACTAGATAAAAAATAATCTTTTTCAAATTTATTTGAAAAAGTAATGTGAGGGGGGAGTTTTACTCCCCCAAAAAATAAAATAAACCTAAAACAAAAAACAAGTTTTATTCAAAAGTATTCATGTCGTCCATATCATGGGCATCTGAATCTTCATAAGAGCCAAGTCTTTTTTCTCTTGCGGCTTGTTGTTTGCGTTCTCTTGTGCCGAGGGTGAGATTTTTGTCCCAATCTTCGCTGCGTTCTTGGTGTTTTGTGAACACGAGGAAGCAGGTGTGAGCGCACATGCGGTCGGCAGGGCGTAATCTTTCTGGGATGGCTTTCCAAGGTCGAACGAGAACTTCAAGAACTTCTGTACTTTCAAAGGGAAGTTTTTCGAGGGCAAGTAGGAGCTTAGATACTTGATCAATGCAGGGCAATAGGAAAGCTATGGGCGCACCAGGTACGAGAGCTTCAAGGGCGTGTTCAAGATAATCCCAAGGAGTTCTCACATCGAGGAAGAGAGCGTCGGCTTTTTTGCCATTGAGAATTTGCGGGTCATTGAGACCGAAGCCATTTTCAATATCTCTTACGTGAAAGGTGACATTTTGACCAACGCCAGCCCATTCCACATTTCGTTTTGCGAGGGTGTGAAATTCTTCTCTAGCTTCATAACTGTGGACATGTCCATGACCTGAGAACCAAGAAAGAGCAATGGTAAAACCACCAGAACCGCTACCGGCTTCTAGGATAGTTCTTCCGTTTCCGACGCCAAGTTTCATACAAATAATGCCCATATCTTTGGGGTACATTATTTGTGTTTGGCGTTTTATTCCCATGATAAGGTCATGTAATTGAGGGCGTTCCACACGAAAGGGGACACCTAAAGAGCTTTTGACTTCGGAGCCATACTCTGTCTTGACAATCTCTGTCATGTCAATAACGCCGTGTTGAGTGTGCCAATTTTCTCTTTCAAGTACGCGATGTAATTTTCTTTTTCCACGCACTGAAACAATGCAAACTAAGTCTCCGTATTGAAGCATGTGAAGAATCCTTGTCTTTTGCTATTTAAAAAAGTCTATCGAAAATATATTTATAAACACTGCGAATATGGAGGGCTATTTTCAGATTCATACTGCGAAACTGATCTTCTTCTATTTGCAATAAAGATAGAATATGATGACTAACGGGAGCAAAGCTTGTATCTGTGTTAGTATCAATAAGTTCTACATAATCTTTTATGCGTTTTTTTTGCAGAGGCAGTTGATTTTTCCTGCATCTCTTAGGAAGTTCCGTCTCCATAAATTTGTCTAAAATAAACACGTAATCATTGGGAAATGATTGAGATAAGGCCATGTTCCAAAGGGCGACATAAAGCCCTTCTAGTTCCATGACCATATTCTTTCTTTGGCAAAAATTGAATTTGCTAATGCCTAATAACTGGATATCTTCTTTATAGTTAAAAGAAGTCAGAAGCCCCGTAAAGTTGGCTATGACTTCGTTATAGAAGCTATCAAGTTTTTCAATATCCGGTGAATCAGGCATTAGTTTATCTCAATTTACTTTTATGATCTGTTATCGTCTATTTCTTGAACCGTGTCTGCTAAAGTGTCTTGGTTCTTGTGGTTTTTCCACTTCAGGCGGCGCATTTTCTAGGGATGTGCTTTTTGTTACACCCAAAGATTTTTGATAATCGCTGTCTAAAATAAGTGCCAAAAGCATGAGCTGCTCTGATTCTTCTGCATTTTTTATAATGTCTTTTACGAGAGGTAAAAAGCGCTTAGCTCTTTCAAGCTCTAGGCCTGTGGCCAAACGTCTTTTTGTTTCTAGTAAAGAAACCATTCTGTCGCTGCTGATTTTAGCAATTTCATCTTCAGTTGGAGCTTTTATAGCCGAGATGTCGATTTTATAGAATTTGGCAATGCGTATCATTTCCAATTTCTGCATGATATCGACAAGGGATATAACTGTTCCAGCTGCACCGGCTCTTCCTGTTCTGCCTGCTCTATGGATATAGGATTCTCTATCGTCTGGCGGTTCATAAAGGAATACGTGTGAAAGATCGGGAACGTCAATACCTCGAGCTGCGACGTCTGTGGCAACGAGAAAACGAATGTCTCCTCTGCGTAGGCGCTTGAGCACTTGCTCTCTGCGTGCTTGAGAAAGATCGGCAGAAAGTTCGTCCGCATTATAGCCAAAGCCTTGTAGGACACTGGTTACATAATGGACATTTGCTTTTGTGTTACAAAAGATAATGGCGGAGGCAGGATTTTCTTTTTCAATGATACGCACAAGGCTTCTGTCTTTTTCCATTGTGCCACATTCACAATAGAAATGTTGGCTTGTGGCAACGTGAACTTGCCCTTGAGAAAGACTAAGCATTTGTGGTTGATGTAAAAATTCACTTGCTAATTGTAAAACTCTTGGTGGGTATGTTGCAGAGAAAAGATTCACTAAAAGATCTTTCTTAGGCAAATAGCGCTGAATTTCTTTCATGTCAGGGTAAAAACCAATAGAAAGCATACGGTCAGCTTCATCAAAGATAAGCACACGTAAATTATCAAGCACAAGAGTTCTTTTCAAAAGGTGGTCAAGCACACGCCCAGGAGTTCCTATAACAATATGAGCGCCTCTTTGTAGGGCGTCCAATTGTTTACCATAAGCAACACCACCGTAAACAGCGGCAATTCTTATAACATTTGTGTCAAAAAGACTTCTTGCTTCTTGTTCAACTTGGAGAGCGAGCTCTCTTGTTGGTACAATAATAAGGGCTTGGCATTCTCTTCTTTCAGGAGAAATTTGTGTAAAAGTCGGTATAAGATAAGCGCCTGTTTTACCACTTCCTGTGCGGGATTGGACCATCATATCTTGTTTTGCCATGATGTACGGCAAAGTATGCGATTGGACGGGAGTCAGCTCTGTCCAGCCAGCTTTAGCGCATGCTTCTTGAAGAGCAGGGCTTAGGTCGGTAAGATTCATAGGATCAAGTGGGGTTTCTGGAGCTTTAACTTCAAAAGGTGGAGCTTTTGGCTTGTCGAATTGTCTTTGTGGAGACGAAGAGCGTTTGCTTGAACCGTTGGACTTTGAGAATGAGCCTTGTGGTTTTTGGCCTGGCTTTCTTGATCTGTTCAGGGGATTATTCACTCTGTCCATATCGTAGCTTCTGTTTTCGCTTGGTGCGCCTTCGCTTCGGTCAGTTCTTTTTTCGAATCTGTCGCCAGAGCGCTCAGGTCTTTTTTCGAATCTGTCGCCAGGGCGATCAGGTCTTCTTTCAAATCTGTCGCCAGGGCGCTCAGGTCTTTTTTCAAATCTGTCGCCAGTGCGTTCGGTTCTTTTCTCGAATCTGTCCGCAGGGTGCTCGGTTCTTTTCTCGAATCTGTCAGCAGGGCGTTCGAATCTGTCGTTTGATCCAGCAGGTTTGCCTGAGGATCTTGTCTTTCTACCTTTCTCGGGAGAATTGCTTGTGTAGTCTTTCATTTTGCTCGATTTGTTAGCACCTGTTGTATTTTTGGGTGCGTTTAGATTTGTGATTCAACCTTAGTGGTTGTTCTTGCGTGGAGGTCATATAATTACCCCAACTTTTTCAATATAGCAGAAGCATGATGTATTGCCAAGTAATGTTTGTTTATTTCGAAAACCCTAATATGTTGTAATTTATTGATAAAATAAAAACAAATTTTTTATTTTCAAACTTTTTTAATATGAGATAGACCTTATATAAAAAAATTGTTATAAACTATGTTGTACACGTATGTTGTGTTATTCTCTATAATTTGAAAAATTCCGTTGATAAGGAAATAAGAATGAAACATATAGAAAGTTTAGGTAGACCTTTGGCTACTATCATTAAAGATGTAAAAGAAATTCCTGCAATGATGGGAGTTATAGCCCAAAAGGGTGGGACTCGTCCTGCTTGGGGTGTGAAGAATAGTAAGGCAGAGCATATGCTCCTTGCGTGGCCTCAAGAATCTCTCTTGCGTGGAGCGATTATTATAACAGGTAAGCCTGAAGAAAAACTATCACCTTGTTCTGTTTTTCCTTTCCTTGAAGGTATTTCAAATGAGCTTGCTGTGGAAAAAACCCACACATGGGCGAATGGTATTGAGGGCGAAGTTGCGTGCGCAATTGGTGAAACAGAAGAGCTACTTTGGTTTTATGACCCCCTTTATTTCCGTGATAAACAAACAGATTTGACAGAAGGCGTGACACAAACATTTTATATGGCAGGCCTTTGCCTTGCTGTTCGCCCCGCCTTGCTTGATGAGCTGACTGTTACGAATGGCCCGCAATATGAAGCGTATGTCGCTGCATGGCTTCAAGAAAACCCAGGTAAAACAAGACTTGACGCTCCTTCTTTGAAGATGGATTTGAAAGGTCAACGTATTTTAGCGCCTACGGGTGTTGCTGGGGAATATCAAGCTCGTGCTACTGTTAAAAAGCCTGAAAGTTTTAATTTTGGACCTGAAAATGGCGAAGTTAAAATTAATCGTTTTGTTGTTACTTTCGGTCAAAAGCAGTTTTTAAATCTTATGATGTATGCATCAGAATTCGTTTGCCAAAAGGGCTATGAACCTAAGGAAGGGGACGAAGTTGACTTGCTTTTTTGGTTGCAAGGGCGTGTTATTGACGCTGACCCAACAGACATGACGGGTACAATTGATTTAGCAGGACAAGCTGAACAAAACGGCACAGCACAGGAAGCAACAGAAGCGAAGAAAACTTCTAAGAAAAAAATAGAAAAAGCTCCTGAACACGTTATGCCTAAAGGCGTAAAAAAGTCGTAGTCTATAATGGTTAATCTTTTTCATACATCGGGGCGGATTGTTCTGTCCTCTCAGTCTCCACGACGACAAAAGTTTTTGAAAGATTTGGGTATTCGTTATTTCCTTTTGCGTGATATGCTTTTGACGCAAAAGGAAAATAACGCAGAACATAATTTAGAAAATAGTACGGAAAATAGTACGGGAAATGGAGAAAGCTTTTTTGAATCCACACCCGATTTTTCTGTTTTGTCGGAATTTTCTTGCGATAGTGCATCTCTCGACACGCAATGTGGGGTGGTGGCTAAAGACGATACGGAAGACAGACCCAAAAATTCAGAAACACCAGAACATTATGTTTCCCGTATGGCGTTGAGCAAAGCGCTTGATGCTATGCATGCTCTTAATCTTTTTGTTTATCCTAAGCCGTGTTCTGACTCCTCTCTCCCTACCAGTAGGGCTGATTCTCCTTTTTCTTTTGATGTTCTCTTGAATACGGATAAAAAAGAGATTCTTAATTTATCCTATGCAGTGGAAAAACATGTTTTTCAAGAAGATAGGATTGCGCAAGGCATATATCCCATATCTCCAACATATTCAGCAGATTCAATGGTGTCAACAGATTCAAATTCTGCGAGTACGGAACAGTCAGAGCATACAGAAAATCTTTTTTTGATAACAGCGGATACTATTGTTGCCCTTGGGGATGAAATATTAGGTAAGCCGCATGATGAAGCGGATGCGCTGCGTATGTTGCGTTGTATGGTTGGGCGTAAGCATAGGGTGCTCACTTCGGTTTGCGTCGTTGATTTAAAAAATAATTGTGTTTATGCTTTTACTGATATTGCCTTTGTCCACTTTGCACCCTGGTCAACGCCTCTTTTGGAAGCCTATATACGAACTGGTGACCCTATGGATAAAGCAGGTTCTTATGGTATACAAGGTGTTGGAATGTTTCTTTCTGATGGTATTCAGGGCTCTTGGGATACGGTGGCAGGCTTGCCCGTTGCAAAATTATTAGAATTACTTTTATATTCTAAGGCAATAAAAATTGCTTCTTAATTTCTCGTATATTGCAAAAATCTAAAGTATTATAAAATGATGAAAATATTATAGAAAATGAAAATAGTATAAAAAATGAAAATATTATAAAACGATTAGAATGATATAAATTGCTTTTTCAGGAAATGGGGTTTTCCCCCTTCCCATAATCCCTTTCCACAATGGAGATATATATGAAAGATTGGTCACAGTTTCGAGATTTTGGTTTGTATTTGGTGACGGATAAAGATTTATGTATGGGGCGCCCTGTTCTTGATGTTGTGCGTTCTGCGGTTCGTGGTGGCGTGCAGGCGGTTCAAATTAGGGAGAAGAGTGGGCATACCCGTGATTTTTTGGAATTAGCGAAGCTCTTGGTGCGAGAAATACAATCGCAGGGTGTTCCTATTATTATTAATGATAGGGTTGATATTGCGTTGGCTTCGGGTGCGGCTGGAGTTCATGTGGGGCAAAGTGATATGCCTATTTTAGATGCTCGCAATCTTTTAGGGGAGCGGGCTTTGCTTGGGCTGACTATTCCGAATATGGATATTTTAAAAGAATCTCTTTCTTTGCCTGTTCAATATGTTGCGGTGGGGCCTGTTTTTCCTACAACGACGAAGGCGAACGCTGCGCCAGCTTGGGGAATAGAGGGCATGAAAACGGCAAGAGCGCATCTTGATTCTGTGAATTGTTCGCTTCCGCTTATGACTATAGGTGGTATTAATGCAGGGAATGCTAAGTCGATTATAGACGCTGGTATTGATAGTTTGGCTGTTGTTTCTGCCATTTGTTCTGCTCAAAACCCAGAGCTTGCTTCTCGTGAAATACTGACGGCATGGCAATAAATTTTTGCCAGTACGTCACCAATGACTTTACCCGTCATTTCACCAATTATTTTTTAGGGATTTTTCAGTTAACTTTTGTGACTACGAATAAGGGAAAAGACGCATGAATTTACAGAATATTGCAGGCCTCAGAAAATATATGAGTATTACCGATCATAAGCCTGGCTGTATTTCTCTTAAATTTGCTATGCAGATTTTGTCAGATGCGGCGGCAATGGAGATTATCAATCAAAGTAAGGGTATCCCTGTGCCAAAAGCGATTCTCAAGACAAAGCTTAATTTATTTTTGAGGACGCTTGTTGTTCGTTATGATATGGATGCCATTGACGCCGATGAACTCAATGAAATAATAACGACAACGGATAGGCTTCGCTTTAATGAGTTGATAGTAAAGTACACAGATATATTAGGCCTTTCTTCTGTGTAGTATTTTTTGCTCGCTTTTCTTTCTTTGGATTTTATTACACGATAAAAATAAATTAAAAATAAAAATAAAAATAAATTAAAATAAATGAAAATTCCCTTTGACAAAAGAGTCTTTTTTATGTATTTTTCCAAATGCAAACATGATTTGCGGGTCGCCCGGATGGCGGAATAGGTAGACGCAAGGGACTTAAAATCCCTGGCCCTAACAGGTGTGCGAGTTCAAGTCTCGCTCTGGGTACCATTATATCATGAAAATTTAGGCGGTTACGAAAGTGACTGCCTTTTTTTGTGGACTTTGTCGGGTTGAGAATTAAAATCTCTCCCCATTTTTAACTAATTGCAGAAATCACAAACATATATTTTGTGAATCTATTGACACTACAAGTATTAAAGAAGCCTAGGTGGCTGTGCTGTTTATTGTAAGGTACTGAGGGATATGGCTTAACAAAAAACGCTGTACATATTGCGAAATTCACAATATGCACGGCGTATCATCTAAAAGAATATATACTCTATTTTTATGCTTGAAGTAGTGGATTATTTGTCTTTATAACTTCGGGCTCACGCTCAAACAAAAACTCTCCCTTACGAACAGAGCATGCCACAGATACACGATTACAAACGGCTTCAAAGCCAGTTTTGGCATTAAGGACAATAAAGTTAGCAGGATTGCCTTCTTTTATTCCATAGCTATCAAGAATATTGAGAGTGCGCGCACCATTAATGGTGATGAAGTCAAGGGCGTTATCAATTTCTTCCATGGACATCATTTGGGCGATATGAATGCCTGCGTCAAGAATATTCATGAGGTTGCCATTGCCAACAGGATACCACGGGTCACTCATAGAATCTTGAGCAAAACACACGTTGATGCCTGCATCGTGTAATTCTTTAACACGAGTTAAGCCACGACGTTTTGGAAAATTATCAAAGCGTCCTTGTAAATGAATATTTTCAGTTGGGCACGCAATGAAGTTTACTTTAGAAAGACCAAGCAATCTGAATAGTTTATAGGTGTAAGCATTGTTATAGGAATGCATAGCACATGTATGACTTGCGGTGGCTTTTTCAGCAAGACCCGTACGATAGGCTTGTGCTGCTAAAACTTCAAGAAAGCGTGATTGCTCGTCATCGGTTTCATCACAATGGATATCTACCATTTTATCATATTTTACGGCTAATTCAAAAGCTCTTTCAACGCTTTTCACACCATCTTCACGAGTGAATTCAAAATGTGGAATAGCGCCTACAAGGTCTGCTCCCATTTTCAAAGCTTCCTCAACGAGTTCATCGCCGCCTTTATAGGCATACATGCCTTCTTGTGGAAAGGCGATAATTTGTAAATCGCAGCTTTCTTTTACTTCTTCACGAAGCTCAAGCATTGCTTTTAAAGCGGTGAGTTTTGGATCTGTTACGTCAACATGTGTGCGGATATGTTGGACGCCAGTGAGCATTTCTTGACGCATGGCTTGCTTTGCACGAATTTTAATTTCATTTACAGTCAAGCTGCCTTTTGTTTCGCTCCAGCGTTGAATACCTTCAAAAAGAGAACCTGTTTTGTTGGCTGCCGCAGGGTTAAAAGCTGAGAAGACATAGTCTAAATGAATGTGCGGATCACAATAAGGTGGAATGGTTAATTTGCCACCAAGGTCAACAACATGTGTTCCTTCGGGCACAGTGGTGATATTCGCTGCTATTTGCTTGAATAGACCGTTTTCAACGTAGATGTCGACGAGATTTTCTGTACCCCTTAGGGCAGCATTTTTAAATAAAGATGATTTCATGATACGCTCCTTCATGGTGTTGGTGATTAAAAAAATTTCAAGCACGTCTTGATTTTTGCACTATGAATGTAAATGTAAAAGAGCGCACGGTACAAAGTGTACAAAAATGCATAGTTTTTTTTGTATCATTTGTGCACAGATTTTTCTCTGTATTTTTGTATCAAGTGTATATTGTGGCAAGGTCGCCATAGAGGTAAATTACTTTTAACGTTGAAAGAACGTGCGATTGCATTAATGCTTTAACCCTCAACTTAGGAGTTTATCATGACAGTAAGAATGAGTGAAATGACATGGATGGAATTTGATAAGAAAATTAAAGACGGCGCTATCACTATTTTACCTATTGGTGCATGCGAACAACATGGCCCACATCTTCCTTTAAATGTGGACACTGTTATTGCTGAAGGATTTGCAGAGCGCTTGGCAGGACGTGTGGGTGCGGTTGTTGCTCCTACTATTAACTATGGTTATCGCTCCAAGCCTTTGTCTGGTGGCGGCCCTCTTTTCCCTGGAACCGTGGATCTTTCTGGTGAAACGCTCATCCACCTCGTATTTGATATTCTTGAAGAACTTATTAAAGACGGCGCCAAAAATATTATTGTGCTTAGTTGCCATTTTGAAAATGAAGCTTTTGTTTGTGAAGCTGTTGATCTTGTTTCACAAAAATATGGTAATAAAGCCAAAATGCTTATTGCTAATTGGTGGGATCCAATGCCAGTTGAAATAATCGATCAAGTATTTACTGAAGTGCCTTTTCCTGGTTGGGCATTTGAGCATGCTGCCGTTACTGAAACATCATTAATGATGGCGATGGCTCCTGAATTAGTTCATGAAGATCGTATGGTTGACACGCAAGGCGTAACCCCTTGCCCTTATAACATTTACCCTGTCCCAGCTGATGCAGTACCAGAAACTGGTGTGCTTGCACCTGCTCGTTCTTCTTCAGCTGCACGTGGTCAGCTTATTATTGACAGTGTCCTTATTGAACTTGAAAAAATGTGCAGCAAAGAATTTAAGTAAATTCTATAGCGACACTTAATATATGGCATGTAGCGAGCACGTTAATGCGCCCGTTACATGCCATATATACATACAATAACCTCGCCACACTTCAAGGTGCTTAGGAGAACATATGAAAGGTATTTTACTCACGATGCTTTCGGCTATAGTCTTTGGATTTGCGTTCACGCTTGGGCCTTTAACCTATGGTGACGCAGGGAGCAACCCGACCACATTGACTTTTTTGCGTAATGTTCTGAGTCTTCCTATTCTTTATCTTATCCTCGTCAAGCAAAATATTTCATTAAAAATCACAGGAAAAGAACTGGTTAGCCTGAGCATTCTTGGTGGTATCGGTAATGCTTTTACAACTTTATTATTATTTATTTCCTTTGCCCTCATTGACGTGGGCGTAGCTACTACCATTCATTTTATTTACCCTGTATTCGTAACTATTGGCTGTGTTTTATTTTATAAAGAAAGCCTTGGATTGCAAAAAGTTATTGCTCTACTCATTTCTACCGCTGGCATAGCCTGTTTCTTCTTTGGTGTGGATATGTCGCAAGGCTTTAGCGGAGACATGTTTTTAGGGCTTGTTTTAGCGCTTGTTTCTGGTGTTACCTATGCTTTTTACATTGTCTACATGGACAAGAGTGGCATGAAAAACCAACCTGTTTTTAAAATCACATTCTATGTGGCTCTCGTGAGCACTGTAGCAATGGGGATATATGGAACAATCACAGGCGAATTAACATTGAGCACACTTACTCCAAAAGCATGGATATTATCCGCCATTTTTTCACTTTTGTGTACAGTTGTGGCACTTTCCCTCTTGCAAGTGGGTATTAAACTTATTGGTGCGTCAACCGCAGCGATTCTCACAACCCTTGAGCCTATTACAAGCATTATATTTGGTGTAATTTTACTTGGCGAAAGCATGACAATGATAAAAGTTGTTGCTTGTGCCCTTATTATGCTTGGCGTTGTCGTTCTTTCTCTTGCGAAAGAAAAGAATAAAACCCCAGTAGAGCCTGATAAAGTATTAGTACCAGCAGGATAAGAGTTGCTTTGCAACAATGAGAGAATTATATCTTTGGGTTGTTGCTAGCATACTCTCTAACAAGAATGGCCGTTAGATAATGCATTCGTGTCATTGCATCATCTAAGTCCATTCCTGTTAGTTCACGAATTTGGTTTAATCTATATAATAATGTATTGCGATGCACAAAAATCTTTTGTGCTGTCTTGGCAACATTTCCGTTACATTGCAAATACGCATGCAAGGTGACAAGAAGTGTTGCATTATTTTGTGTATCATATGTTAGCACTGGTTCAAGGTATTCATTATAATAGCTAGACATTTCATCAAGATTATTGGACTGATTCAAAAGATAATATATTCCAAGATGCTGATAACGAGCCGTCTCCATATCAGTAATACGCAGGGCGACATCGACTGCCATTTTTGCTTCTGCATAACTTGTACGCATATCACGAATTGGCTGTAACTGCCCGAGCCCTAGCGTAAGATGGCTGTTTGCGTATGTTTGGCGTAATGTATTTGTAACCTGTTCAACACAGCTCATAGCGGCTTGGGTTTTATCTTTTGTGTTGATAAATACCATGCAGATTATATGCCTTTCGTGTGTTGTGAAATAGACTTTTAGTGATGCCGAAATAAATAATGAATGTAGATGTCGTTGTAATTCTTCTACTTTTGCTGTCTCTTCTGCGAAATTCTCCGATATGCACAAAGCCGCCGCAAAACAGAAGTCATCAATAGATATTTGAGAGGGCAAATTGCTTGGCAAGGATGCGAGAAAATCAGGCTGTTCGGAAAATAGCCAAGTATTAAGAGTGTCTTTTTCTTGCTCACATTTTAATTTGTCACGGATAATAAGGTCAGAAATTTCTTTTGTAACTTCAAGGAGTTTGAGCTCATATGGCATGGAAAAAAGCGGAAAGTCCAGGCGATTAGCTTGCTCTAATAAACTTTCTGGAATATGCGTAATATATTCATCACTCAAAAGTATAATCAGTCCAGCCACCTGCTTTTGGATACATTCATCAAAAAGCGCTTGAAGCATAGTATTATCATGTATAAAGCCTGTAATAAAGACAAGCTCGTCTCCATGTACCCACGGTGAGATGTCAGCGGTCTGCGCTGAATAGGGCCAAGAAATAGTACGGTGCAGACCTTGTGAGCCAGCCAGCAAACTAATTTTTGAAAAAGACTTTAACAAAAGTATATCATGACACGTAATTGGCATGGCTATTCTCCCTGCGTATTCAGGCTATTTTAAGCTTATGTAGCCATCATACTATAATAAATAAACTCAGATACTAATCTAGTCTATTTCCTCCCGAAAAGCTATTTAAAAAAATATAATTTGAGTCATTTCTATTTTATATACTGTGCAGAATTTTGTATACATAGTTTCTATTCAAAGCGCTGGAAAGATAGCGCTGTATGTGTTTCAATACAGTATATAGTGACTCCTTACTTTAGCATATATAAGGCTGTCTTGCCTGCTTGCGAAAGGAAAAGAATTATACCCCGATACCGAGCCACAAATAAAAATTGAAATGGTAGACATGCTTAAAAGTGAATACTTTGAAAAAAGCGGAAATGTTTCAAAAGCCCAACCTTAAAAGCTATTCTAAAGCCCATTTTGAAGCCAAGGCAAGGTATGCGAAGTATTCTTATTTCTATGGGGTAAC
>CAMQVJ010000022.1 GCA_947038175.1 uncultured Desulfovibrio sp. | reverse complement strand
TTAAAAGGCATGCCGTAATATTACTATAGTAATATCTTTTTTGGGTTGATACAAATAAAGAGAAAAGGCGGTCGCAAAACCATCTTTTCTCTTTATTTGAAAAGTTTTATTATATTCCACATGGAACAACACTTATTTTATAGCAAAATAAATAACTCTTGTCAAGTGTTTTGGAAATAACTGATATATAAGTATAATTAAAAATAAAGATAGGAAGAATATTATATTTTCTGAAATAATATCTGGGTTAATGCATTCTCTTCTCTCTAAATATACGGGAACAAATATTGTCGTTCCTCAATACATTCGGTGATAAGCTCAATCATAGCACATGTATCATTATCTTTAAAATAGCCCGTCACACACATCATAATAAGCCTTACGATAGGTGTTTTATATTGATGGAAGGATAGCCACACGCATAAGGTCAAGATTGAGACGTTACCTGCCAGCTCTTTCATTGCCATCAATAAAAGGATGGATACCCTCAAATTTCAGAGGAAATAAAATGATGTTTTCAAGCACATGGAGGTCTGTTTATCTATCGTCAGTATGTCGTGCTACAAAGTAGTAAATAACTCACCATTATTTATATTCTTTTTCATATTTAAAGTAATCTAAATTTATTAATTTATTGTTTATCCACTTGAAATCTCATTTTTTATTTATATGAATGGCTTGTACTTTTATGAAAATATACCCTATAATCACAATAATACATACAATAAAAAGGAGATAATTATGGAGACACTCAGTTATTATGAGATTACGTTAAAAGTTGAAGTATTGAGAGAAAAAAGTGCAGGAATTATGGCTGATTTCATGAGATTTAAGAAAAAGAACCATATTCAAGATGATGCTAAAGATGCAATAAATTTTTTAGACGACGCTGTCACTGAGATATATAGGAATATTTTTAATCCTGAGTACGATAATTTGATAGCATTAAAAGAAGCGAATGCAAGATTAGATCTTGCTGCTGACGTATTAAAGAAATTAGAAGGATAGATAATAATATGGCTAATTTTACGGATAAAGAATTTGCAGAAACGTTAGACAACGCCTATGCAAGATTAACAAATCAAGCAGAAAAGCAATCAATAAAAAAAGCATACCTACTTGGAGGACAACCAGGGGCAGGTAAGAGCGGGCTAACTCGATTACTAAAAGAATCCGATGCCTCCTTAATCATTGTAAGTGGAGATGATTTTCGAAAATTCCACCCGCATTATGAAGAATTAAAAGCTTCCTATGGTGATGACTATGTCTTACATACTCAAGAGTTTATGGGGAAAATGACGGAAGCCTTGATTAACAAAGTAAGCGATAATGGCTATAATCTCATTATTGAAGGCACACTAAGAACTGTTGATGCTCCATTAAATAGTTATACGTTACTCACAGATAAAGGGTATCAAGTTGAATTTTTATTTGTTCAAGTGAGACCAGAGTTATCGCTACTTGGAACGTTTAGGCGTTATGAAGACATGCTAGAGATTGGAACAGTTGCTCGTGAAACACCAGTTGAGCATCATAATAATGTAGTAAAAAATATTCCAAACAATCTAAGTTGTTTGTATAATAAAGACGTCTTTTCTAATATACGTATCTACAATAGAGAGAAAATTTGCCTCTACTCTTTGAAAGAAACACCTGCTATAGATCCTGGTGAACTTATTAGAAAAGAATTTGAGCGGGAAATCTCCGCGCATGAAAAGGATGCTGTTTTAGTGGGGTATGAACAAGTTCTAGTCCGAAAGCGGAATAGGGGAGCTTCTGTCGAAGAACTCAGCATGATACAGAAAGAGCGAAATGGTTATTTTTGAATATAAGCATCGCTGACACAAAAAGTTGAGCCGTCAGCCAACAGCACTCCATCAATTTGTAACTTTGGGTGTATAAAACTTTTTCTTTTATTTCTATTTTATTTACTCAGTCAACTCCATCATTTCTTTATTGTGTCAGAAAAAAATAAAAATAAATTATAAAAGTCTGTGAAAATAAAAAACGAGTCGAGACATCTTTTTCTTTTTTGTTTTTTTGGAGATGGGATATTGGGCTCAATTTATCTTTTTTACTTTTTACTTTTTTTCTCCTAGTTTAGAATGTTGAATTGTGCTGAACCTTATGAAAGTTACTTATGCCGTAATATTACCAATCGCTTGGTTTTCCTACTAAATTTCTCGGCAAATCTGCACCAATAGTGAGGCTTGTTGGGCGTTCTGCATTATTGAGAGATTTTTTTATAAAAGTTCTTAATTCGTTTCGTAGTTCTTTTTCATCTATATCTTCATTGGGTACTATGAAGGCCTTTAGGCGGTTTCCTTCTTCGGGGCGCATAAGACGTACCAAACAATGTTTCACTAAAGAGTGGGATTCTATAAGCTTACTGACATAGGAAGGGAATACGTTCACTCCTGCAATTTGAACAGCAAAATCTTTACGCCCCTTTGGGAGAAGATGGCGTTCATCAATCCATTCAATAGTATCTTGTGCAGGGCAATGCAAAAGCTCACCGTTGGGAAGCATGCGATCCAAGCTACCGTCTGCCTTAACTCCCACAAAATGTGGCAATAAAGTAAAGGGATCATCTGGTTTTTTTCTATAGCACATGACTCCTAACTCTGACGAACCAAAGTGTTCCACAAAATTAAAGTTCTTCTGCAACATCTTGTTAAAAGTTCCCTTAGCGAGAGGGGCAGTTCCAACGATACAAGAAACATTGTCACCGACCAAATCAGGAATAGTACATAAATGATCATAAAGTACAGGAATCGCAATGATAAGATCATGCTCCTGTAAGGTTGTGGCGATAACGGAGGGAAAAGGCGCTTCCGATTGCATGGGAATATTCAAGGCCTGTGGTAAAAGTAAGCCAAAGGTAAAGCCGTATAGATGGTGTTTTGGTACAGTCACTAAGGCTCGTTTGCAATTGGGAAAGTTTGGTATAACCCCAACTAATTCCTGCCTTAAGTGTGACTCAAGATGTGTGCATGGCTTAGGGATTCCCGTAGATCCTGAGGTGAAAAAGGTAACTGTTCTTTCTGACTTTCCCCATGCTTTAAAACAGGCTTCTGCAAAAGTACCGCAAGAGCTTTGTAAATCGGGCATATTTTGTTTAATGGAAAACATATTTTGATAATATTCAAAAATAACACGCATTTCATCTTCTAAGCAATCAAGACCTTGCCATGTTGTATTGGCAAAGGTATCGAGATCCATATAAGCCATGGGCAGGGGGGCTGTCTTCCCTTTTTCAAATCTTGTAATAGACTGCAATATATCTAAAAAAGAATGCAAACCTAAGGGAGGGATTGAGCTAATGTTAGTAGGATTCATATTATTTCCGTATGTTAATAGCAGCCATTTGCTCTATGTTTTTTTCTTTGCAAACACATAGAGTCTCTTCTGTTCCGAAATATACAGCAAGGGCAGTGTCAAGCGCTTGGGCTATGGGACTTGTGCCATAAAAGGAAGCATTATTTATGTGGTTATTTTTATTCAAATCCCCTGAACACACAATATTATTTGCTGTTGGGATAGTATCATGCCATGAAAGAGAAATTTGTGCTGTGTTAGGGATACTTTTTCCTAAGAGAAAAAAAACAGCCCCTTCTGAATGTGGGTACGGCGTGCGTTGTAACTCTTGAGGGCATGTTTCTATAAAACGTGCATCATTTTCATCAAGAGCACCAAGCAAAACATAGTCATTCTTATTGGAAGCTAATAATAGCAAGGCGACTTGTAAAGCTCCTGCAAAGGAAAGATCAAACTGCGTAATCGTTTGACACCCTCCACGAATATTTAGAAAAAGACTTAGAAGACCTGCTCCCATATTATTGACAGCATGGGAAAAAGCCGTGGGAGAAGACAGCTGGGGAGACGCTTCTAAAATAGAGTCCATAAAGTCAATATTCATCTGTGCACCAGAAAAAGCCGTTCCGACCACCAAACCTAAACGATTCACATCAGGTATAGGAAGATTTGCGTTATTCAAAGCTTCTAGGGCAGCCATGAGTCCCATTCTTGCGTATTTAGGAACTCGTCGCAAAGAGACACCAGGAAGCATATTCGATAAGCCACTCACGTCAACGCTTGTTTGACTTACAAAAGTATTTTCTTTTATTCTGTCTTTATAAAGTGAAAAAAAGATTTCGCTGCTACCCAAAGAATGGATAAGACCTTGCCCGAGAATGGAGGCACTTAACATCTTCAAATCTCCTGTATTATATGAAAGCTGATGTATCTGTCGATACAATAAGCGCTGCATTTCCACCACCAAAACCAAGGGAGGTGGAGAGTGCGTATTTTTTAGATATTTCAGTATGAGCCAAAGTAGGAGATAAAAGAATTTTGGGGTCTATTTCCGTAAAACCATAACTCTTAGGAACGCTATTTTTTTGCAATGCCAAAAGGGAAAAAATAGCTTCTAATGCTCCCGCAGCCCCTAAAGTATGTCCTGTGATAGCTTTGCTTGCCCAAACAGGAATTTCAGGTAAATGCTTATGGAAAAAAGCACCTTCGATTTTATCATTTTCCTGAGTCGCTGTGCCATGTGCATTAATAAAAGCCAACTGGGAACTTTCAAGCCCCGCATCAGATAAGGCACTTTCAAATGCATGTAAAAGCCCTCGGGCTTCGGGGTGTGGCGCCGTGAAATGATGCGCATCAGACCCACTGCCATATCCAGAAATAAGACCATGGATAGGGGCTTTTCTTGCCAAGGCAGTTTCTATTCTCTCTAAGACCATAATAGCAGCGCCTTCACCAAGGTTTAAGCCTGCTCGATTTGCGTCAAAGGGGCGACAATGTTTCTCGTCGTAGACCATAAGGCGTGCAAATCCTGTATGGGGAACAAGGCTCAACGCATCTGCTCCACCACAGATTACATAATCACACTCATTTTGGCGTAAAAGTTCCATGCCTATACCTATGGCATCTGCACCAGAAGTGCAAGCATTTGCAAGGGTTATGGTGGGCCCCTTTATGTTGAAGCTTTGACCAAGGTGGAGGGCAAGATTTGCTTTGAAATAATCATCTGCGTCATGTGGCTGACTGAGGGGACTTTGCAGTTGAGAACTTGAATTTCCTTGAAAAGTTGTATTTTCGCCATTATTATTTTCGTCATTATGTATACGCAAGGCACGGCTTTGAGCATAGGCTTCAATGAAATGAAGAGCAGAACCCGCAGTTGTGCCTAAAACAATTCCTGTCTTTTGTGCAGACACATCAAGAGACGCGTCTTTTAGGGCTGCAAGCATGGCAAGGCGAGCTAAATTAAAAGTATCGCAAGCGGAGTCACGTCTACCATTAGAAAAGATAGGTGCCGCAAAAAAAGGATAAGCCAAGGTGTCTTTATGCAAAATCGATGGATGGCTTAATGTGTTACTTCCTGTTGTGAGAGTAGCCCATATGGACTGCATGTCAATACCAGCAGCGCTTATACTAGCCATACCTGTGACAGCGACAGGTGCTTTCATTATGCTTTCTTTTTTTCTATAATATAATCGGCAAGAGTGCTAATAGAAATAAAAATAGTGGAGGCCTCAGCAGCACTCGCTATTTTTACGCCGTATCGTTTTTCTACTAAAACAACTAATTCCACAGCATCTAAGGAATCAAGCCCAACACCCTCGTTTCCAAACAAAGGGCTATCGTCAAGAATATCAGATGCTTCCATATCTTCTAGACACAAATCTTTCACAATATTAATTTTGAGGGACTCTCTACATTCTTCATTTGTCATTATTTTCTAACCACATATCGTAAAAATTAAAAAACTGGTATGGATAATGTTCTACCATATTTTCCAAACCTACCACGAAGCGCTGAACATAGGGTAATAAAAGCTCAGGTTTTCTATGTATTCCTTTTGGAATAGAAATCCGTTCTGCCCAAACGCCTTTAATTTTGTTTTTTTCAAGAACAGAAAATGTTATAACTATAGGACATTCTGCAATAGAAGCTATGCTAAAATGAGCTAAAGGTAAAGCGATTTTCCCCCCTAAGAAGGGTACTTCTATCTTCTTTTCCGATTCATGGGCTATGCGATCACCCGTCATGCATACCACTTCATTATTTTGAAGAGCTGTGCTTATTTCAAGAGATGCCTGAATCCCCAATGAAGAGATTACCGTGATAGGATGTGGGCGTGTTTTTGCATCGTGCTCAAAATAATGTTTATCGTTATCACCAGGGTCAATGAATTGCACAATATTTATAGGGCGTTGAACGGTTTCAAGCTCAAGCAATCCCATTTGCCATGCGCCTATATGTGCGGTTAAAATAATACAACCTGTATCCTCCTTGAGGGTATCCATTAATTTTTGCTTTTCATCTGCAATGGCATCCAATTCACAATTATTTTGGATGCCATAGATTATGCGTGTAAGCAAAAGAAACGCAAAATTGATATAGAGCTTATAGCAGTGTTTCCACATTGTGAAAGGCGTCGAATTAGGAAATCTTCGCTGTAAATAATACGAGCTTCTTTTCCTCACAGAAGGAATAAGTGTATAGTAAAAAACAATAAAATAAATGAAAAGGCGAGCTAAGAAAACAAGCCTGAAACGTATAAGAAAATAAAAAAAATTGTGCTGAAAGCGAGAACCTAAGCTTTTACTTGTCCATTTCATAACGCCCCCGTAAATAATATCTATTCAAAAGATAACTTGTAAAATATACAATGATTCCCATAAGTAAACCGAGAAATGGTGCCAAAACCAAACTGCCGAGAATCCAATCTATAAAACGATACCAGAACTGGTGGTATAAAGTTTCCATGGAAAATTGCGTTAACCACACTCCATTCCATACTCGATAACCCACAAGAATACAAAGCGCCGGTAAAACAGGTGGCCAACTCAATGGTATAACCAAAAGAGCACACAAACGGTTAAGATTCCAAGTGTTTACTGAGAGTAAAAGGAGAATGCTTTGTAATCCTAAAAGGGGTAAAGAGCAAATAAAAAAAGCGATGGCCGATGAAAACGCTAAATGTGCAGGCGATGATTGTTGCAATAAAATATGCAAAGATTTCAAAGGAGAAAGCAAAGAAACACTGGCATCACTCACGTCTAAAACATGACGGCGGAAAGGAATAGGAATAAGGGCTCGTATTGTGAGGCGAGTATTGAGAATGCTTATACGTATATTATCCTGTATTTTGTCAAAATGGGAGATACGCTCAGCGCCCTTTTGATAATAAACTCTGATGGGAATTTCTTCGATGGCAAAGCCTGACCATGCAGCTTTAACAAGAGTTTCGATTTCAAAGGAATAACGTGTTTCCTTGAGATCAAGGCATAACAAAGCCTCAAGGTTATACGCACGATAACCGCTTTGCATATCTGAAATGCTATAGCCTGTTTGAACAAACATCCAAAATTTAGAAAATTTACGCCCAAAACGAGAAGAAAAGGGAATATTATCTACTGAAAAATCTCGCTTGCCAACAATAAAAGCATGGGGAGATTTTCTAATAGCCTCCATAAAAGAAGGAATATCTTCAGGATAATGCTGTGCATCCGCATCAAGGGCTATCATGTGAGAATATCCTTGTGCTTTAAGGGCGCGTGCCGCCGTAAGAAGAGCTGATCCTTTTCCTTGATTCACTTCATGGCATATGCGCTGAATAGGTAAATCTTCTATGGATTTCAAACCATTATCGCTAGAACCGTCATCAATAACTAAAATATCCTGCGAAGAAATTTCTTGTGCATTCTCTTCTTCCTGTTCATTGGCAATAGAAAAACCCTGACAGACATCTATACAGCGAGAAACAACGTCTCTCAATGTTTTGCCATGATTGTAAACAGGAATAACAATCGCTATTTTCATATTCATTATTTTATACTCATTATTAACACTTCATTATTTAGACTTTATTTTTTTCCATTTCTCACGGAAGGCTTGATAAAATTCTGGGGGTTCTATAAGAAGATTCCCGTCCAGTGTCGTCATAAGTTGTATGGTTGATGCTTTTGTCATCACATTCTCATTAGAATCTAGAATTTGATACTCATACTCTAAAAGGGCTGCATCGTTCCATAAAAGTGATGCGTGAACGGTGTATTCTTTGTTGTAACGCAGAGGCGCTAAAAAATCTAAGTTGAATGTCTTCAAAGGGATGGCGACATTATTGGCATAAAAAGTTTCGTAACTCATGCCGTACTCTTCACCAATCGCTTCTCGAGCATCTTCAAGCCAACTAGCGTATCGGCCGTGCCACATAAAGGTAATGGCATCCACTTCTTCAAAACGAACACGTCTTTTAATGGAGAGATTAATGGGAGGGAAATCTCTTGTGATTTTTCTTATTCTCATGTTTAGCCTATTATTTAATTAGTTCACAATGTAAGCGGAAACGAGCCGCCACATCTTCAAAGTCGGTATGGATTTCACAATCCCACGTATTTTCTTTAGCACAAAATACTTTCACAGAAATATCATGATCAGGTTCAATGGGTTTGAGGAATTTTGCTTGTTTCACTTCTTGAATAGCATAATCCGCTTGCATCGCTTCTGAAATTGTCATTTCTGCCATGAGTATCTGTACAATACCTGGGAGAATTGGGTAATCGGGAAAATGTCCCTTAAATGCAATAAAATCCGATTGAATGGTAAAGCATTTACTAAAACCTTCCGTGCCATTTTCTGCTTGGATTTTTGTCACTTTTTGTGAAACAGAGTCGAGTTCTTTTCGCATAGTTAGCGCCATATAGCCTCCTTTATCTCAAACTCAATGCGTGTATTCTTTTTTTGTAACACATATATATAGGATCTTTTGTTACTCTCATTGTCATCATTGCCATGATTATCGGCATCGTCATTATCATTGGAAATAATATCTTTTTGCGTGGGAATTATGGTAAAATTCCATTCAGAAGGGATCTTTACGTCCACATTTTGTAAACTATTAATGGTGGCAGAAACAAGTGTAGCGCAATCATATGCCATAGCTGTAGCAGTCGGAAAAGGCGCCTTCACTTCACAAACAAGCTGAGTGTTAATATTATTATCGACATTATTATAAAAACATTGCGCTAAAAGAGTTCCATGAAGAAAAACTAAGGCTAAATTTCCTTCTACGGGTTCTGTGTCCTTCCATTCTGCTTGCACAAGTAAAGGAACTTTCATTGCAGAAGAGCCCTCTATAGTGTACCAGATAGAACCAGAAATTTTACCGGAATTTTGCCAATGCGTGATAGGTCGTGTCGCGCCACATGCACTGAGTAAAAAACAAATTCCTAGACATATAAGGTAATTATATAACTTCATGTTTATTTATCCTCCTCTTTTTGCACAGTAACGGCAAAATATAAAGAGATGCAGGAATTTCAACCACTAAGCCTAGAAACACAACCTGTCCCATGGCTCGTAAAGTGGGATGCACCGCAAGGGCGAGAAGCCCCATGCTCATGCACGTGGTTAATGAGGAAACAAGAAGCGCTCTTCTAACACCTAAATCGACTCCATGCTCTAAGTCGTAGCTAATAAGCACGCCATGGTCAAGAGCCAATCCAAGCACAAGGGGCAAGGCGGCAATAGCGCCTAAAGTGATAGGGCTGTTGAGAAAATACATACCCACCAAAATACAGAGCATGGCACAAAGTGAAGGGATAAGCGCAAGAAAGACTTGTGAAAAATTCATGAAACAAAAGTAGAGAATAAGAGTGCACAGAATAAGCGTTAGGGGAATATATTTTGTTTCTGCCTGTAAGGCGACACGGATTTCTGATTCTAAATATTCTGGCGAAATAAGGGATATTTGTTCTAAAAGAAGCGGTTCATTACTCAGTTCTTTTTCAAGAGCGGCGATATTAATTTTTTGGGAACTTATGAGCATTGTTTGAAAAATAGGATTTTCTGTGTTTTTATTGCTTAAGACAAAAAAATCAAGAAGCTGTGCGAAGTCACTTTCACGCAATGTTTCAAATGATAAAGATTGAGATTTTGTCGTTAATATATGCAAAAAAGGTTCAAAAATAACAGAATTAATACCCAAGTTTTGACATTCTATAAGGACGTCGTTCTTGATACGGGAAGAATTATCGAGAATAAACGCATCCCATCGAGCTCTATTTGCTTCTTGTTCTTTTTGACTCGGCAAAAAATACGCAAAAGTAGAAACCTTATTATCCTTATCGTCACCCAGTATGTTTGCTATTTTCCTTGCGTTCTTAAATAGGATTTCCACGTTGGTATTTTCTATAATCAAAAAGTCGCCCTGTCCTTGCCCCCAAACTTTCATAAAGTTTTTCATGTTCATTTCGTCCGTATTCAGTTCAACACCCATGCTACGAGGAGAAACATCAACTCGACTATGGGAAAACACAAAAACACACGACACGGACAAAACAACAAGAAGCAAAAGACATTTCCATAAAACAGGTTCTTGCTCACAAGGCGTACCAGGATTTGATTTTGGCAAAGCCGCAGGACGGGAAGTATAAAAACGTGGGCACAGAGGCAAAACAAAAAGAGCAAGCAACAAACCAAAAAAGAGGGATAAAAGTGCAAATGTGGCTAATTGACGAATAGCAGGCACAGAGGAAAAAAGTAAAACACTGAAGCCCGATGCGTTCAATAAAAAGCCTTGAAATAAAGGTATTGTTAAAAAACGTATAACCTTAGAAGTATCTCTTTCTTTTTGTAAAGCGTAATGTATATGAATGGCATAGTCTTCCGCTATCCCTAGAATGGCAGCGCCAAAACCAAGAGCCAAACCTGATAGCGTTGCATTTACGCCTGTCATAATGCCTAAACTATATCCAACCGCTAAACAAGGCGTGAGCAAAAGCCATATTCCTGCCCACGAGCGTACAAGAAATAGGTAAATAAAGGCGAAGCCAATAAAAGATAGGAAAACTATATATTCAATATCAGCATTAATCGTTTCTGAATTGGCTGCCGTATGTATAAGTCCACCGTTTAGATTGATATGGACATCGGGTGGAAATTGTATTTTAGATTGACGAATATGAGCGAGTATTTTTGTTGCGGCATCGGTGTCATGCATGGAAAACATGGGTTGCAAAACAAGTAAAACATGCTTTTTATCCGCACTCAGCGTATAATCTGATACCATATTATTGGTAGGCATGCTCAAAGCCATTGGTAAATTTTGTGTAACAATACTTTTTAGATTCAAAGGATCAATACGTAACCATGGAATAATTTTATTATTTGCAAATGTGGAAAGCGAGTTGAAGGTGTTTTTAACTGATTGTGCTATGACAGTATTTTGCGTGTGTTTAGTGGCGTATATTTTTGCCTCTTCAGTGAAAAATATAGGAAGTAATTCCATTATTTGAGCAGGAGGAATAGTGAGATTTTGGCTCATGGGAACAGCTAAATCAGAAGGAATGGCAGATTTTAGGATATCTAGCGCTTCTAAAATACTCTCTAAATCCCCATCAGGGTGATAAAAATCCACATAGAGAAGACGACTAAACGGTGTAAGATCCATACCGCGTGCCATGCGTTGTAATTCTACCGAAGAGTCCGGTAAAAGCGCCGCACTGCTATTATTCAGTTTAATATTGGAAAAGGAAAAAAAGGCAAGAGCCCAAAGTAGCGCAATAATACTAAAGAGCGAGAGGCGATGTCTCACAGCCCACGTATAGAATGTATAGACGCAATGGGGGAGGATTTTGTTCACGGCAGGGGAGTTCCATCAATAAATGTGCGTAGCATAGGCGTATTGTATTTTGTTTCAAAAAAAGAAAGTCTCGTAGAATTATCTTTTTCTTCTAGTACAAGCGTTTCCAAACCTTTAAGGTCAGTATGAAAAGTTACTGTGATAGATTGGAACATTTCTTTGCGTTTAGGGATAAGTTTAATTGAATGCGTTCCCAAGAGTTCAAGTTGATAAAGGGATTCTATCTTCTGTGGGTCAATGTGTAGCCAGAAAATTATTTGTTCCATCATGGTGTTAACAAAGGTATTTTCATAGCCTTTTGATTGTCGCAAGCTCTCTCTTTTTTGTGTCCAAATCCATGAAACATCATTATTAAACCAAATACCAGACGCAGAAGGAGCATCGTATTCCCAAAGAAGTGAATAGGAATTATTCTCCTTTTTTACAAAATACATATGTCCAGTTGTTGTTATGGGGGCATCTAAAAAATCTACATGTTTTTCTTGGAGGAACTTCGTTTGCATGGTTTTCACATGCGTCGAGTGTTTTTTCACTTGTTGTAAAAGATCCGCAGAAGAAGATGCGTGTGCAGGAGTATGAACACAAATAGTAATCATAATAAATATTATGAATAAAAATAATATTTTGGATGAATAGTATTTCATTTTAGCTTTGAGGATTCGCACGGTCGGGGATATAAACCTTAAATTGCCCAGACACAAGAAGCTTTTCCTTACAAAAAAGTTCACCTTCAGCAACAATAATACCTTCAAGTTCTGCAATAGGACGCACCACAGCTCTTAGCGTGTCTCCCAGAAAGGCTTTTCCGTGTATTTTCATACCACGCATGGAGGCTAAATAGCCCCACTTGATATTAAAAAACCCACTTCCACTCGCAAAACATTGCGCCAAGACTTCCAAGGAGGCTGCTTCCTCTAAACTGTTATCATCACGAAGGAAAATACATTCAGAGTTAATAGTGAATCCTGCCTCAATCACTTCAGCTGATGCGCTATGCAAAGTATCAATAAGTAAAAGAGGGGGGCGATGGGGAAGAAGAGAGAAAATTTCTGTATTTTGATTTGTACTCATGGCAAGCTCGTTTATGATGTTTGGCGAAAAAATGTACCTATGCCGATAAAACAACATAGGTACATAAATAAATTATAAACTTTGAACACTCAATTCGCTTTCAATAGTATCAGCCAATCTTATAACCCAGTTATTATAGTTCGGGTGAATTTTACCTTCTGGTGTAGCGTCCATATTTGTGCTGCTTACATATTTAATGGTATACGCAGTTTTATCATATAAAATATCAACAATAACTCTATGCGTGCGCACATGTATAGAAGCTCTTATCGTATTAGGGCTTTCATCTTTTGGCACCCATGTTAAACTTCTAGCGGCATCAATAATTGCTTCACGAACTTGCTTCGTGCTTAAATTATCAAAGTCAATAAGTCTCGTTTCGTCGGTGCTATAGTTGCTGGTATTTACAATGTAATTAGCAGGACGACACGCAAAACTTGAGAGTACAAAGATTGACATAATAAATAAAAAAGACAACTTACGCATAAAAACTCCTTGCTCTGACTGGTTATATATTGTTAAAAAATGCGACATACTGTTTATGGGCAAATCGCATCATATCCCTATGTGGTAAATCGGACGCAATAAAGTCTTTTGGAAAAATAGCCTGTAACATTTTAATCTTAATGCGTTGCGGATAAATAAATTTACTATAGGCAGGGAAAACAGCATAGGTGTTTTCAAAAATAAGAGGAACAATAGGCACATTTGCTGAACACGCAAGGCGGAATGCCCCCGTATGAAAACGCCCTAAGTCACCAGTCTTTGTTCTTTTTCCTTCAGGGAAAATAACTAAGCTAGTGCCAGAATTTAAAAGATTTAAACATTGACGTTCAATTTCTTCAGGATTCAATTCTTCTACATTAATATATTCAGAAGCACGCATGAGCGGCGCAAAAAAGAAAAATAATTTAAAGGGCCATGATTTAACGAAATAGGAAAAATTCGTACATGTTTGAGCACCAAATAAAAATAAATCTAATGCGGACTGATGATTAGCAATAATAATACATGGTTTATGTTGATTCGCCTCATCTTTATTCATAATATCAATAGGCAAAAAAGGACGATTAACAAAACAAAATAAACGTCCATAACAATAACTATAATGTCGAAGCGTTTTCCCCGTCACGGTTTCTGGAAAAAGTTTATTGAATAACAATAAAGCATAACCCAAAGGCAATACCATGAGCGTGATGAAACTTGAAACAAGAACAAAATATATATTCGCAAAAATAAGAAGGGGCTTATTCTTGATCAATGTTCGAGTCACGGATGGTTTCGAGGAAGCCATAGATATCTCCCAAGGTGAATAGGGTAGAGAGCTCTTTTTTATTCGTCAATTTAATTTGAAAAGCTTTTTCTAAAACAATGACCATGTCAACGATATCTAAGCTATCAAGCCCTAAATCATCTCGTATATGCGCTTCAGGCACGAGTTTTTTGGGATCAAGCTCAAATTCGACTTCAAGGGCGGTATTTGTAATTTCAATTATGCGTGATATGTCCATGCTTACTCCTCAATAATGTGTAGTGTGTTAGCGGTTATTCTTTTTATTGTCAATATTAAGATACTTTTGTGGAAGACGCATAGGAGGATAAAATGAGAGCTGCGTAAACACCACCAAGAGCAAAAGAATTTTTGATAATATGTTTAAGTTGTTTTTTTTCTGTTTTTTGTAAGAGGTTAAGATGGGCACAAGCAGGGTCGGGGTTTTGCAAGTTGTGATTCGGCACAATCAAACCCTCTTGTAACATATAAATAGAGGCAATCATTTCTAAAGCACCACTGGCAGCCAAGGTATGCCCCATATACCCTTTTAAGGAACTAACGGGAACATGATTACCAAATAAGGCTTCAATTGCTTTTGCTTCTGCTAAATCGCCTGCAAGGGTGGCTGTTGCGTGGGCGTTAACATAATCAATATCTTCAACATTTAATGATGCATTTTTTAGTGTTTTAGACATACACATTTGCATGGTATTTACATCGGGGGAAGCTATGCTTTTTGATGAACATTGTGTTGTAAATGCAGAAATTTCTGCTAAAATAGTTGCGTTACGTTTTTGAGCGCTTTCCAGTGACTCTAAAAAAAGAACTCCTGCGCCTTCCCCAATAACAAGCCCATCTCTCTCCTTATCAAAAGGACGAGACGCGATTAGAGGATTTTCCTCATGGGAAGCGGCTCCCAATCTATCAAAGGTTGCAGAGGTCAAAATATGAAATTCATCTGCCGCACCAGCAAGCATATAATCTTCTTTGCCCAGTGCTATATTTTCATAAGCCATGCCAATGCTTAAAAGCCCAGAGGCGCACGCCGCACAAGGAGCTAACAAAGGCCCATCCAAACCACACGCCATGGCAATATTACTCGCAACGGAATGACTCATTACTTTAAAAAATACCGTACTACGAACACTTTCGATATCGTTTGTTTGAATATATTCACGGAAAAAATCTTCTAAAGCCTGAGCACTCCCAAGAGTTGACGAGGCACACACTCCTAAATTGGGGGGTAAATCATCTAAAGATAAACCTGCTTGAGCCAATGCTTCCCAAGCGGAAAGCACAGCGTATACTGACATAGGGGACATGGCCCTTCGTAGTTCTCTTGGAATAATTTTACTATTGATTTCGGGGACCAGTGATGCATTTTTAAAATGTAAACCACTCATATGCACAGGGTCTAAGGGTTTTATAGTACAAATATTATTTGTTAACCCATTCCATAGCACCTCAGAGCCTGCTCCGTAAGGAGAAACTGCCCCCATGCCTGTAATAACAACACGTCTTGTTTGCATTATTCATAACCTTGTCTAAAACGTTGTAATATTTCATCATGTCCAAACGCAAAGCCCGCAGAAACCGCCGCACTAATAAGAGCTCCTAGAAGGCCTGGTAAGAGAATATTTTGTCCTGCCATAAAAAAGCCTTTTAATCGGGTGATAGGTAAAATAGGCAGGTTCTCATTGCTATGGGCTATCCCGTAAAGCGAGCCTTTGCTTCCATGCACCCAATGTCGTAAAGTTGAAGGGGTTGCCGCATCGAGAAGACGAATAGGAGCAAGTTCAGGCATACGTGTTTCTAAATAGTTTACTAATTTTTCTGAATATTTTTTCTTCCAAGCAGAGTAGTTTTGATCACTTTTTTTGCATATATCTTGCTTAATAGATGCTATGGCAAGCACAGGATAACGACCATCAACAGGCGCAGCACCCGTCACATAAATGGAGGGATCATCCGCATCTAAAACCCTGTCCGCACAAAACCCCTCTTGAGTCAAAAGATACACCACTTTATCTTGCAAACTAGCGCTCTTTGTTTCGGCAAAAATCATAAAGGCGTGGGGAGTTTCCTCCATGCTTTCAATGCGATTAAAAAACGCAGGTCGAAAAACCTTAGGAGGAACCATTGATCGTAATTGTTGCGGATGCCCTGTGAAAAAACAACGTTCGCAGGAAAGCTCTTTTCCATTTTCAAGCACTACCCCTTGTAATTCCTCCTCTTCCACGAGAAGAGATTTGAGCGTCGAGTTGCACTGAACCGTGACCCCAGCATCTTCTAAAGCCCGCAAATAAGCATCACGTATGGTTTTACCTCCCCCAATAAGGCTTGAAGACGATTCACAATAAGGCATAGACAGGACAGAATAATGCTCAAAAGATGTTTCTGATGGTCGTAAACCAAGCAGTAGACATCGAGCCAACATAATTTGTTTTAAGGCGAAGGGTAAATTGAGACTATCAAGAACATCGCTCACACTTGTAATGTTTTCAGGGATATCCATTGTGAATTTTTCTTGTAATGGATTCATAAAAGGGGAATGATTTAAGGAGTCATTCATCATAGTGAGCAATTTTTCAAAGGACTCTGTTTCGTGAAATTGTTCTTCAACAGCGGAAATTAAAAAGTTCTTGTGTGGTGGAAGATAATATTTATCATTTGTAGCAAAATGAAATTCCTCAGAAACAGGATGTAAAGCATCGTTTCCAATATATTTCCACACACCAAGAGCATTAAGCCAACGGTGTAAGACCCCAGAAGGGGCAAGCCCTCCTGCGTAATGGAAGCCAACATCAAAAGATAAAGCTGACCGCTTAAAACTATTAAGTAGAGGAGCAGGTGAGGGGGCTGCTTCAAGCAGGGTTACATCTTGTTTTTGCTGTGCAAGCAAAAGGGCAAGAGTCATCCCTGCAATACCAGAGCCTACAACAATATTACTCATGATAGCCTACAATAACGCAGGCATTACTTCCACCAAATCCAGCAGCGTTACAGAGCATTCTTTTTGGCGCTTGGGAAAGTGTTTTTTGTAATACAGGCAAGTTCTTTGTATGTTCATCTCCCTCGGAAAAGGTAGGTGTGCCCGCTGTAAAACCTCGTTGAGCCATAAGTGTTGCGTAGACAAGTTGCGAAGCGCCAGACATCCAAAATTCATGCCCTGTAAGGCTTTTCAATGTCATTACTTTTGGACACGCATCACCAAAAACAGAATAGATATTGATGGCTTCAGAAATATCTCCAACAATAGTGGAGGTCGCATGAGCGTTTATTTCCGTGATATCTTTCGCCTGTAAGTGTGCATCTTTCAAAGCTCTTTTCATGGCTAAAGCGATACCTTGATGGCTTGGTACAACAAGATCTTGCCCGTCGGCAGAGTATCCTGTGCCAAGGATTCTTCCTAAAATATGAGCACCACGTTTCTTGGCATGTTCTTCACTTTCAAGCACAAGAGCCGCCGCTCCGCCGCTAGGTACAAGCCCATCACGAAGTTTATCAAAGGGACGAGACGCCGTTTTAGGATCAAGATTAACAGAGAAAGCACTCAAGCCGTCAAACGCACAAACCCCCTCAGGTCCTAATTCTTGCGCCCCTCCGCAAAGCATGACATTTTGTCGCCCAAGTCGAATAGCGTCCACCGCCTGTGAAACAGCTAAAAGCCCGCCTGAACAAGCGGAACTCACAGTCCACGAAGCCCCTTTCACGCCAAGCATTGCACCAATATTCATACTCACAGTGGAGTTCATTATTTTAAATATATGCCCACTTCCCAAGGAGGTGTTTTCCCCTTGTAAGCGTTTTTCTTCTGCCAAGGCAAAAGCTGAGGCGGCGGTGGAATCATTACTAAAAATAATACCACAATCCTCACTTTTTATGAGCTCTTCTGGTAATTGAGCTTGAGAAATGGCTTGCATTAAAGCTACATAGGCTTGTTGGGCAAATTCAGGCATGCTTTTACGTTGCTTGCGGTTCAAATGAAGCGAGGCATCGAAGTTTGGAATAGCCCCTGTTAGAACACTGCGAAAGCCGTTGCTTCGGCGTGTTTCATCGGCAATAATTCCACAAGACGCATTATACAATGCATGGGCGATGCTCTCATGATCTGTGCCTAGTACAGAAATTGCACCGACACCCGTTATAACTACATTATGCATAAATTCCTATACCCTACATGTAAATGCCACCATTAACGGCGATGACTTGCCCTGTGATATACGAAGCCATATCTGAACAAAGAAAACGAACACAACCAGCAACTTCTTCAGACTTCCCCGTGCGTGCCATGGGAATAGCCTTTAGATAGTCGTCACTTATAAGATGTTCTGTCATAGACGTTTCAATAAAACCAGGAGCCACGGCATTCACAAGCACATTTCTTTTTGCGAGTTCTTTTGCAAGGGCCTTCGTTGCGCCAATGAGCCCTGCCTTAGCTGTACAATAATTCACTTGCCCAGGAACACCCGTTTGCCCAGAAGTAGAGCTTATATTGACGATACGGCCTTTGCGTTGTCTTTGCATGTGGGGAGCTAATTTTCTCGTAACATGGTAAAATCCATTGAGATGTACATCTAAGACTTGACTCCAATCATCATTCGCCATGAGACCAAATAGAGTATCTCTTGCAAAGCCAGCGTTATTGATAAGCGCGTAAGGCACATTTTCCTCAAGTAAAGGACTGAGGGTGTCTTCAACTGCTTGGGCATCACACACATCAAAAGGAATAAGCGTACAACTTTGTCCCATTTGCTCAATTTCGCTTTTTATTTTCTCCGCAGCGCTGTGATCGGATTTGTAATTGAGCCAAATATCAAATTTATCCCCTGCTAAACCTAAGGCAATAGCACGGCCTATGCCTTTACTTGCACCTGTTATCAACGCAATTTTTCCCATGATTTGAATCCTTTTCTGTTGAAATGCTCGTTATTATATAAGGGGTGAACGTCTGAAAAGCATTTTCTGTGATTTACATGTGTCTGTGATTATATGGAAAATTAAACTATGCCACAAGATACTCTAGTCTGTTTCTTTCTTTAGATAGGGAGGCGTTGTACTGAGTAAAAAGGTGGAGGCAAAACATGCCACAAGTGTCACACAAAAAAGCATATATGCAGAATCATAAGACCCTGTATAATGTAAAGAAAGGGCAATAATGCTATAGCCAAGCGCTTTCAATAAAACAACCGTTGAAATGACTCGATAATAGAAAATAAAACTCTCTTTACCAAAGTAAAAAGCAACAGTCGCCGGCATAACCGTCATGGCGCCTCCTGCAGCGATACCGAAGCAAAAACTAAAAAGGAAAACAACATAAAGGTTTGTGAAAGGAAGAAATATCAAAGTAAGAGAAGCGAAAATAGAAGCAAAAAGAACTCTCGCCACTTTTATAGTATTGTATTTATCACACGCCTTGCCCCAAAAATATTTTGCTATCGCTAAAAAGAGAGCCGTCAAACAGCTAAATGTCATTGCGGTATATGAATCGAGATTCATATCAACCATACGAGGCTTAAGTTGGCTAATAACGGCGCTCACCGCCATAAATGTGAAGCCAAAGGATAAGCCTAAAATATAGACATTTTTATTCCTAAATATGGTTTCGAAAGAGATGTTTTTTGGTTTCTCTTCCGCGATACGGGTGTCATCTGGGATAATATTATCAACGTGCAAGCCCAGCATTTCTGGGGTGTCACGCACGAAAATCCAACAAATAGGCACAAAGCATAAGAGAATCAAGCCATAGGAAATCCATGCGGTTTGCACATCAAAATTTGTAATAATAATAAGTAAAAGGAAGGGTAATACCGCACCAGAAAAAGAGGTCCCCACATTACAAAGACCAAAAGCCCGCCCTCTTTGTTTGCTAAACCATCGGTTCATAAGAAGAATACCAATAGTCCCGCCAAAAGCTTGCCCACTAATCCATGCCAAACTATAGAAAATGTAAAACATCAAAAGGTCACTGGTAAGACCGAGCATGATAAGACTAACGCCACCAAGGAAAGCCCCCGCAGTCATAAGAATGCGTATGCTAAAACGTAAACTCAAAGAAGACCAAATAGGTGAACTCAAACCACCAAGCAACGCACCAATAGACATACCAAAGCTTACTTGTGGGCGTGTCCATCCATGTGCGATAGTAAGAGGATCTATAAAAGCATTCATCATATAAACGAGAGAACCTTGCAAAAGCAGGTTCCCCATCAAGGTAATAAAGCATAATTTCCAGCCATAAAACATCGGTACATCCCTTATATATTTCCAAGATAATAGACGTATATAATTTAATAATAGGTAATCTTTATAAAACGGAAGACTGATAATGAGAAGTTCTTGGCGCATCCATAATCAAAAGATTATAAAAAGTTTAAACGTGTGTAACGTTACAGATTTTCACCTCAAAAGTCAAGAAAAACATTGGAGGTGTGGACAGTAATATACGACAACTTGTATGTGAAGTGCGTAACTCTATTAGGAGCTATGTAGCAAGATTACACTGCTACACAAGATTTTCTTGCTATTGCGACCTATAGTTTTCTTGTGAGAATTGACCCCATTGTTTGGTAATGTAAACAATGACATTACAACACAAGAATATTATGCAAATTCAAACATAGCGGTGTATCTCGTAGGGGCAAAACAATCCTTCATAATACCTATCAATCAAGCGCATCCCCTATAAAAATAGAGCCATGAAGCCCTTATTAATTTAAAAGTAGATGCCTACTCTCTATTCAGCTAATCTGTTCAGCAATTTGAAGCAACTGTAGAAATAAATAAAGACTTATTATCGCTTCTTGATGGAACTCATAGAAAGCTACAAAAGTAAAAACAAACCAAGATGGAGAAAATATAGCTGTCTACGGATTAAATAATAAAATGTACATTAGAACCAATTATTATTTGATTTTTTCCACACCACGTTCCGTAGCAAGATTATGTGATAGAAGCGTTTATGAAATAGGAAAAACACGTTCAGCTAATCTATCACAAAATGGAAAAACTATGATTGTCAAAATATTAAGATAATATTGACACTATAGATTTTTTAAAAAAGTAGGATACCAAGATAAAAGGTGTGCACTGCCAAAGAGATAAAGTATCCCAGAAATACTTAATCACTAACCGTTAGAAAAATTTACAAAACCTCGATTTCCCCTCTCTTTTGTTGCAATTTCTTTGTTGCACAACACTAATAATTAACGATAACAACGTATTAATTGAATTGTTTATAATAATGCCGTGTATATACATTAGTTAACATGAATTTTTGGGGGTGTTTTTAGTATATCCCTTTGTTTTCAAATATCGAATTGGTGACCTCCAAAAGCTTTTTTGGGTAAAGATGGAGATTACAGGTCTTGAGCTCCTGGCCACACAACCCGCTCCCTTTCAAACTGAATACTTTCACTTTCTGGATCAATGCTGCCCACAGGTATAAAACAGACCGTACCGTCAGGATTATATCCTTGGTTATTAAGGAATTGAACAGACATATACGCTCTATCGTTTGTGTTAGGCGTAATTGAAACTCGTCCTGTAAGACCAATAAAGTCAACATTTCTTAATGCTTGCATGAGATTTTCTGGACTAATTGCTTTTTGTTCATTAAGTAAATTTTTTATTCCATGAGCTACCATATAAATGTGATCGTAGGAAATGGCGGCATAGGCAAAGGCTTTGGATGCTGTGTCCACTTCTTCACCAATATAATGAGAAAAACGTGTTGTGAATTGAGTGAGTATTTTTGATGGCGGCAACATAGTCATAGGAGCAAAATATCCATAACTACCATAGACAGCCTCTGCTACTTCATCAGAAGAAATCATTTCGGCAGCAAAAATATGACAATCGGTTTTGTTCATGTCGAGGGCATGAAAAGATTTGAATACAGTTACTGTATCTGGTGTTGGTGCGGTTATTATGAAATTCTTACATTCTGCTTCGTTTAAAGGTTTGATTAGTTCAAGCATATTTTCAATAGAGGTATCTCTATCATAGGCAATTATTTTTGAGATCTCTATATTGTATTTTTTTGCATATTCTTTGACCACTTTAGCTGCGCCAAGGCCCCATGCATCCGTCGTATGAAAAAAAACAATGTTTTGAACTTTCAAAAATGCCGCAAGCCCCACGAGGTAACCGTCATAGGTTTCACTTGGTGTGACGACACGAATAAAGTATGGAAATTTTTTAGGATCACTAAATAATGAAGCATTGACCCCATAAGATATAGCAGGAATTTTGTGCTTTTGAGCGACATTACTAATATATTCAGCAGGTCCACTACAATCAATACCAGTGAGAGCGAGGATACCTTTTCTCATAAGGTTTTCAGCAATTTCTTCGGCGTGTTCTGGCCAACAATGATAATCTTCTACAAATTCGTCTGGCATGATGAGGGTTTTATCAAGCATCTTTGAGGCATTGATGTCTGCGATGGCCATATTGGCTGCATTCAAAGCGTAATCCCCCCAGTCAGCGTAACGTCCATCGTGATAAAAATGTGTATACATACCACCAAGAACATACGCATTTTCTTCAATATTAGTATTGTTCATAATAATCTCTGTTGATTTATGTGTTTTTGAGATACTGAGAAGATACAGCAATAAATGCGGAATAAAGAGCGTTTTATAATAGAACATAGTTCTCTCTAGTAGAACATACAGAAATAGATAATGGACGTCAATATGTTGTATGCTAATTTAGATAATTTACTTTTATTAGAATAAAATTTCTAAAGGTATAACGGTGTTAGATGCGTATGTGCTATGTACACTTAAAGTATTTATTTTTGTTTAGTGAAAAATACTAAATTACTCTTGACAAAAAAACTAACACACATTAGGATGAAATCAAGATAAAGTGAATTCATGTTTTTAAGGTTTGGTGTTGTTTTAGAACGCTGTTCTGTCTAGTGGAACGGTTGTGAGATGGTGAACCCCCTACGTTGGGTTATCCATTTTGAAAGATTTTTCGAGTGATGAGAGGTCATCTTAATATTTTTTGATTACCAACTTTTACAGAAAACTTCTAAAATAACATTGAAAAATTCTACAAACACATTTTAGAACGATGTTCTATTCAGTAGAACATACTTTCTGGAGGAAATGATGCAGAAGAATAACACGCATAAGCAAGATGCCGCAGGAGCTGAATGTGCAGATGTAAAGTCCTTTGATAATGGATCACGCTTTTTACGTTTGCTTGATAAAATGCCCCATCCTTTGGCATTGCTCAGCTGTTTTGCCTTAGTGGGTATGGTGTTGACTTGGATTATACCTGCTGGGGAATATGAACGTGTCCTTAACTCCACTAACAATGTCAAAATGATTGTTAGCGGATCTTTTCAGTACTTAGAGACTAATAACCCTCAAGGTATCATTGAGTTTCTTTTTTCATTTTGGAATGGCATGTTCGCTTCTAATAGCTTCACGGTATACATGCTGCTTATTGGTGGTGCTATTGGTGCTATAAGTGCTACGGGAGCTATTGATGCTCTGATTTACAAAGCCCATAATTTTTCAGAAAAACATCCTGGTTGGGATAAAATCATTGTTTCTTGTTTTATTATCTTTTTTGGCTTTTGTGGTTCCACGTTTGGTTTGAGTGCAGAAACACTTATATTTTTACCTATTCTTGTAGCTCTTTGTCGAACTTTTAATTACGACGCTATCGTTGCTGTAGCTCTTTCAATTGCTGCATGCAACCTTGGTTATGCTTGTGGCACAACAAATGCGTTCAATATTGGTTTAGCCCAGGGGATTGCGGAATTACCACTTATGTCTGGTATCGGATTTAGATTTGTATGGGCGATTTTTTCTTTCACAGTCAGCATTTGGTATGTCTTACGTTATTGTAAGAGAATACAATGTAACCCTGCTGCAAGCTTAGTTTATGATATAGATTATAGCGATTATAGTGTGGTAGATGCTAAGCAGACGGTGGAAATGACAACTGCACGCCTTTTGTCACTCATTACTTTCCTTCTTGCTATTTCTGGTGTTGTGTATGGTGCTATTTTTCTTCAATTTGGCTTCAAGCAGCTCAGTACACTTTTTCTTACAGCTGCCTTTATTTGCGGTATTGTTAGTCGCATGAGAATAAGTGATTTTGCGGAAAGTTTTGCTAAGGGAGCTGCAACGATGGTTGTGCCCCTCATGTTGCTTGGTGTGGCGCGTTCTTTCTTGATGATTATGCAAGACGGTATGATTATGGATACTATTATTCATTTTCTCGCACAGCCCCTTGATATGTTACCACGTAGCCTTACTGTGGCAGCTATGGTTATCTTTCAAGGTCTTCTAAATATCTTTATCCCTGCGGCATCAGGACAGGCTGCTGTTTCCATGCCTATCATGATTCCACTAGCAGATCTTCTTGAGATTAATCGACAAGTAGCTGTGTTTGCTTTTCAAATTGGTGATGGTTTCGGTAATGTAGTTATCCCAACCTTTGGTCCTCTCATGGCGGCACTCGCTATTGCACGTGTACCATATGGTCGCTGGTTTGCTTTTGCGGCACCTCTTGTGCTTATTCAGTATGGTCTTGGAATTATTGCTACTATTATTGCAAATTTTATTGATTATGGCCCGTTCTAATAGATACTTTTATGGAGGTAATTTAAAATGAATACAGATAAAACAGGTAAAGATTTAGCAAGAAAAAGCACCTATCGTGCTAACTCAAAACCAATTCGCCCATTTATAGGTGACAGGATAGAAGCAAAGGGACTTACTAATGTTGCCCACCTTGCCACAAATGAATGCCAGTATCCACCTTCTCCTAAGGTCACTGCAGCGCTAAAAGATGCGATTAGTTCCCTTAATCTATACCCAGATCCTAGTAGTACTCTTTTACGTCGAAAATTGGCAGAAAAATTTGGTATTACCGAAACTATGGTCACGGTGGGTAATGGTGCAGATGAATTACTTTATATGATAGGAAAAGCTTTCATTGAAGAAGGGGAAAATGCTGTTATCACTACACCTTGCTATCCTACTCAAGTGTTAGGCATAGAAAGTATTGGTGGTATTGTTAAAAATGTGGGATATCGTTCAGATTTTACCTGCGATATGAAAGCCATGTTTGAAGCTATCGATGAATCAACTAAACTTGTCTTAATCTGTAATCCTGGAAATCCTAATACTAAGGTCATTTCACAAGAAGAACTTGATTGGTTTATGGAGCGTGTACCTGCTCATGTACTAGTGGTCATGGATGAAGCTTATAAGGAATTCATTGATAGACCTGATGAAGCAGCGGATGCCATGCGCTATTTTCAAAATGACCGCAATATTTTGTTTTTACGCACATTTTCAAAATTTTACAGTCTTGCTGGCTTGCGCATTGGTTATGCCATTGGGCCTGAACATATCATTGATGTGCTTCGGCGTGCCATCCCTGCCTTTCCTGTAAATACGCTTGCACAAGTGGCCGCTATGGCTGTTCTGGATGAGCCAGAATACTATGCAGACGTCTTTAAAAAAACAGTTGAAGCTAGAAACTATATGACAACAGGTCTTAAAGAGGCTGGTTTCAAGCCTGTAGAACCATCACAAACGAATTTTATTTTTGTAGATACGTGTCATGTTCCGCAAAATATTTTTGCAGAAAAATTATTTGATGCTGGTTTTTATATTCGTGAAGCTAGTTATCACCCCTTTAATAATCATGTTCGAATAACGGTGGGTACAATGGAGCAATGTAAACGTCTTATTAGCATTGCAAAGGAAATTTCTAAGGAATATAAAGGATAAAATAAGATATTGTTTCAACTTTATTAATCTAAATTTTATTATAATAAGGAGAGAGTATGTCTAGTAAACTTGAAAAAGTAACCCATAAGTGTGACTTACTTGTTATTGGTGCGGGTATGGCGGGCTGTATGGCTGCTATAAGAGGTGCAAGCCTTGGCCTTAAAACCATTGCGGTGGAAAAAGCTGATGCTGCTCGAAGTGGAGCTGCTGCTACAGGCGTGGACCATATATGGGCACACTTCCCTGAAGTTCAGGGACCTAACTATGGTATCGAAGAATTGGTGCTTGACCATATGGATAAATGCGGAGGTAATATTCATGAAGATTTACTTCATGTAATTGCTGAAAATTCACTTGATCGTATTCATGATTTGGAAAAAATGGGTGTAAAAGTCCGTTATGAAAAGAGTCAGTTTCCTGGTGGATATATCCTCGTACGTCAAATTCAAAATGTTGTGAATACCTTGAGTTTTGACGGTCGGGATATGAAACTTTGCATGACTAAGGATTTGAAAAAGCAAGGTGTAGAACTTCTCAATCGTGTTATGATTACGGGTCTTTTGAAAAAAGATGATCATGTGGTTGGTGCTGTCGGCATAGGCACTCGTGATCAAAAAATTCATATATTTCATGCGAAAGCTGTTATTCTTTCTACAGCACGTATTTCTGGTGGTCGCATGTATGAACAACCTGGCCCAGGTGCGGGTGTTGCGTTTAATTTGCGTTGGCCTCCTAGTGAAACAGGCGACGGTAAAATTGCAGCTCTCCACGCAGGAGCAGAGCTCATCAACCTTGAATACTCTCATCACCGTGTGAATTTTAAGAATATTGTTCGTGGTGGCGGTTTGCCATATAATTCTTATTCTCCTGCAGGACAAGGGATAAACGCACACGGAGATGTGATTTTACCTCCTGAAAAAGACTTGTTTGAAGCGTCTGATGACGGCATTTACAACGCGCCTAAACTCAAACTTATTGATGAACTTAATGCAGGGCGTGGTCCTATCTATTGTGATTTGACTACAGGTACAGAGGAAGAAATTCAATTTACGGAATGGTCGCTTACGCATGAAGGTGGGGGTTATGCTCTACAACACCTCATGAAAAATGAAGATATGAACTTCAGAACCCATAAGTTTGAAATGGGGCCTGGAGAATTTGAGCTTGGCAATTTTGCTGCAGGCGGCATCTATGTGGATGGGAAATGCCATTCAACGATTCCTGGTCTTTTTGCCGCAGGTGATGAGATGGGAGGTGTCCCTATGGGCTGTGCTCCTGGTGCTCTTGTTACTGGTTGGTATGCAGCAGAGCAAGTTGATGAGTATTTGAAAAAAAATAAGGTCCCCGAAAGTGGAGGCAATGAAGACGAATCTATTGCAAAACTTGAAGCCTTATGTATGAGCTTCCTCGAAAAGAAAGATGGCTATCGTTGGCAAGATGCACAGATTAGCTTGAATCGTATAATGCAGTATTATGGTCTTTCTTTAAAGAGTGATACCATGATTGCACGAGGTTTAGAGCATTTAGATCATCTAAATAAAAAAGCAAACCTTAAGGCTGAAAATCCACATGAACTTATGCGCTGCCTAGAAATGCATAACTTATTTCAAAATGCAGAACTTATTTTACAAGGCAACCTTGAACGAAAAGAAACTAGACGCATTAAAGGTGCCCTTATCCACACACGTCTAGATTATCCAGAGCAAGATGATGCTAATTGGAATTGTTCGTTGTCACAACGGATTGAACCTGATGGAACTCTTGTCTTTGCTAAGCGTCCTTATAGAAGAATGACACGCTAAACCGTTTTTATGGAAAACAAGGAGTAAATATGGCTGCTGTATTTGATTTAGAAAAATGTGTTGGTTGTGGTATTTGCGCCAAGCATTGCCCTGAAGACATTATTGTTATGGGTGAAGATAAAAAACCTCTTATGAAATACCCTTATGAATGTTGGTATTGTGGTGCGTGTTATATTGACTGCCCCGCACAGGCTGTTTCGCTTGATTTACCACTGTTTATGAAGTTTGTTCCAACACCGTACGTATGTGAAAAACCTCGTAAAATCCGTCGTGAATACTAAGATTGGAGAATGATATGGCGAAAATCATGACTAAAACAGATCGTTGCAAAGGATGCGGATTGTGCGCTGCACATTGTCCTAAAAAATGCATCACATTTACTGATACAATGAATTCTGCGGGTTATTATCCTATAAAAGTAGAAGAAAGTAAATGTATTGCTTGTGGTTCTTGTTATACCATGTGTCCTGATGGAGTGTATGAAATACTGGCTTAACATACTAAAATTCTAGTGTAATGTACGTTATTCTAATTTGTTTTTTTGGGGGAGTTGAACTCCCCCATCCCCCACATTATGTATTTTTGTAAATAAAGTTTACAAAAAATACTAAAAGATGAGGTTTCCAAAAGACGGCGTAGTCGTTTGCGTTTACGAAGAATGAATAAATACGCAAATAGACAGCTTAGATATAGAGAGCAACGCCTCTCAATTGGAATGACGTGTATTGTAATGTAACTTCAAGGTATTTCATTTATCTAATGCCTTGGAGGTTATAAAATGTTTGAATATACAAAATGTTAGAAAATACGGTTTATTTGAACATATTTAAGGAGCAAAACAATGGCCGAAATAATGAAAGGCAATCATGCTATTGCCGAGGCTGCCGTGCGTGCAGGCGTTACATTTTATGCAGGATATCCTATCACTCCCTCGTCAGAAATCATGGAATATTTATCTGGTCGTTTACCTGAACTTGGGCGTGTATTTATTCAAGCAGAAAGTGAAGTTGCAGGCATTACAATGGTGATGGGAGCAGCAGCTTGTGGCGTGCGTGCACTCACAGCCTCTTCTGGTCCTGGCATCAGCTTAAAGCAAGAAGGAATTTCTTGTATTTCTGACGAAGAATTATCCTGCGTTGTTATTAATGTAGCACGATATGGGAATGGACTTGGAACTTTATTTAGTTCGCAATGTGACTATTTACGTGAAACACGAGGTGGCGGCAATGGTGATTATCGTTGCATAGTACTTTGCCCTGAAAGTGTTCAAGAAGCAGTGGATTTAATGGCGCTTGCTTATGAGCTTTCTGAAAAATATCGTATTGTTTCTACACTTCTAACAGAAGGTGCTCTTGGTCAAATGATGGAACCATGCGTCTTACCTGAATTTATTGATCCACCAAAAGTCTCTTGGGGATTCGACGGTAAATATAGCTATAAAAAAGTAGGTATATTTGATCGTAATCCATATCAAGAAGGTATTGATCTTAGAAAAAAACATGAATGTATAAAAGAAAACGAGCAACGTTTTGAAACTATAGATGTGGAAGATGCTGACTATGTATTTGTTGCATATGGTCTACCCGCTCGCTCTGTAAAGGGTGCTATAAAAGAGCTTCAAGCCGAAGGACATAAGGTTGGACTTATTCGCCTTATCACGGCATGGCCATTTCCTGAAAAAGCGTTTAGCGTGGTGAATTCACATGTGAAAGGTTTTATCAGTGTAGAAGCTTCGGCGACAGGGCAGGTAGTGGAAGATGTAGCTCTTTATTCCAAAAAAAGTGGTTTTGGGCATGTGCCTGCGTATTGCCTTCTGAATATTTACGGCATCCCTGCGATTCGTGATACGAAGGAAAATTTTAAAAAAATCATCGCTGGTGAAATTAAGGAGGTGTTCTAATATGGCTAAGTCTGCTAAAGTACCTACTATTATTGATAAACCTATGGGTTTTTGCCCTGGGTGTGGACATGGCATTGCCATTCGTCTTATCGCAGAATGTCTTGAAACTCTTGGCTATGATTCCAATGTTATTTTTGGAATAGGCGTAGGTTGCTCCAGTCTTTTGGGTGGAGGTTTGCAAACAGATAGATTGCATTGTCCCCACGGGCGAGCTTCGGCTGTTTGTACAGCCTTTAAGCGTGTCATGCCAGAAACTATGGTTATTGCATATCAAGGCGACGGCGACGCTTATAGTATTGGCTTATCTCAAACAACAAATGCGATGTATCGTAATGAAAAATTCACCTTATTTGTTATAAATAATACACTATATGGCATGACTGGAGGACAAATGAGTTCTACAACTATGCCAGGTCAAAAAACAAGCACATCTCCTTTAGGACGAGATTGCGGAGCTACGGGACTTCCTATGAGGTTTCCTGAAATGGTAGCAAGCCAATTCAACGCGGCCTATGTCGCGCGTGGTACAGTTATAAACCCAGCACATATAAATAAACTAAAAGGGTATATCATCAATGCATTGGAAGCTCAAAAGTATAATGAAGGCTATTCAATCGTTGAGATTCTTGCACCATGCCCTACGAATTGGGGTATGACACCTGTAAATGCGATGGCACATATCCAAGAAACACTCATTCCATACTATCCTTTAGGTGAATTCAAAACACGGGAGAAGAAATAGCATGAAAGAAGTTATTTTTGCAGGCCTTGGAGGACAAGGTGTTTTAACTATCGGACTCATTATGGCTGAAATTGCGAATCATCGTGGTGACAATACGACCTGGGTTCCTTCCTATGGTTCTGCTATGCGCGGTGGAATGGCAAATTGTACTGTAAAGTATGGTAAAGAAATTATATATAATCCCGCACAGGAAGCGTGTGATATCCTTTTAGCTATGCACGAGCAGGCACTTTCTTTTTTTGAAGAAAAAATGAATTCTGGTGGGATTATCGTTTATAACAGTGATATTATTAGCAAAGATAAAATACGTCGTACAGATGTGCAATGTATTGGTGTTCCATGTGCTTCGCTTGCAGAAAAAATAGGCAATCCTCGTGGGGCTAATATCATTATGACAGGCATGCTTTTAAAGGCCTCTGGTGACTTCACGGAAGAAGAGGGTCTGGCTGGCATGAATGCTATGTTTGCTAAAAAAGGTAAAACAAAATTTGAAGCACAAAATAGTATTGCGTTTAAAACAGGATACGATTTTCCTGGAAATTGATTGTGCTAGAGGGATTATGTAGTAGTTCAGAATTTCTGTAAGCATGACGACCTGCTTACAGAAGAAGAATTAAAGCTTGCGTTTTAACAGACTTTAGATAATAATATACATTCATAAATGTAATATATGTTAATTATATAAAATTGTTTTTGCGACAACCTTTAATACTATGGATCAATAATGGCTGGTAAAGCAACTACTATAAATTCTGTTGATAGAGCACTTCACCTTATAGAGCTTTTATTTCGAAATTCTTGCGAAATGGGCATCTCAGAAATTGCCAAGGAAATGAAAGAGTATAAGAGTACAATTCATCGAACCTTGGCAACCCTAGAGACTCATGGCTTTGTTGTACAAAATCCAGAGTCAGAAAAGTATGGATTAGGGTCAAAGTTATATGCGATTGGCGTTGCTGCTGATGTACGATTTATCATGCGTGAAACGGTGCGACCATTTGCAGAGTGTTTGCGTGAAGAATTTCAGGAAACAGTTAATGTTGCTGCAGTAGATTCCTATTCTGATAAATTTTGTTTTCTCACTATTTATCGAGCTGAAGGGAAAAATCAAATTTTGCGCATGAACACTTTGGCAAGTTCAAATAGTGAACCTCACTGTTCTTCGCTTGGTAAGGCATTATTAGCATTTACGCCTAACTTTGAACATATTGCACGAGAAATGAGTTTGCGTTATCACACCCCAAACACCTTTACTGATTTGTCTGCGTTTATAAAGAATCTTAAATCTGTTCAGGAGAATGGTTATGCTATGGATGATGAAGAGTTGGAAATGGGGTTAACCTGTATTGGTGTGCCTGTTTTTGATGAAGCTGGAAGAGTTATCTTAGCAATAAGTATTTCAGGCCCCACTTCACGTATTCATAATCAGGTCGATGATATAATTGCCAAATTGAAAAGGGCAGCCTTGCAAATCTCTGATAAACTACGATAAATTATGATATAAAAGACTCCTAATTAACTAATACTCCCACGATAAGGTAAAACTGAATTTGCAAGAATATGCTAGTGGTGTTTTATGTTACTATAAATAATAAATAGAACATCGTTCTGTACAGTGGAATTAACAATAAGGATATGTTTGAAATATTATGAAAATATTAGTAATCAACCCTGGTGGGACTTCAACAAAAATTGCTGTTTTTGAAAAGACTAAAGAAATTTTTAGCACATCAATCATTCATAGTGCAGAAGATTTGAAAATATTTAGTAGTGTCTTTGCTGAATTTCCATACCGTCTATCAGTTATTAAACAAGTATTACTTGAACAAAATTTGAAACTAGAAGATTTTGAAGCTTTTGTGGGTCGAGGGGGACTTATGCGCCCTATTTCTGGAGGCACTTATACCATCTCAGATGGTATGATACGTGATTTAGAAAACAAGGTGCATGGTGAACACGCTTCCAATCTTGGTGCCGTTTTGGCAAAACATCTTGGCGATGCCATAGGCAGACCCTCTTTTGTTGTTGACCCTGTTTCTGTTGATGAGTTTCTCGAAATTTCTCGTATTTCAGGATTAAGCGATATAGAGCGCCCAAGCTGGCTACATTCATTAAATCAGAAGGCTGTTTGCAGGCGTGTTGCAGAAAAAATGGGTGGCATATATACAGACTATAATTTCATAGTAGCCCATTTAGGCTCAGGTATTTCCGTTGTGGCACATCAAAAGGGACGTATGATTGATGGTAGCGGAGGACGTTCTAATGGACCTTTTTCTCCAGAACGTTCTGGGGGGTTACCAACATACCCTCTCATAGAATTATGCTACAGCGGTAAATATACTCATGAAGAAATGGTGCGCAAAGTAAGTTTTACTGGTGGAATGTATGACTACGTGGGGACAAAAGATGTAAGTGAAATAGAACAAAAATCTAAAAACGGTGATACAAAAGCTCGCCTTGTCCTAGATGCGTTCCAGTATCGTGTGTGTTGTGAAATCGCTATGTATGGTGCAACACTTTGCGGCGATGTTGATAGAATAATTCTTACGGGTGGCATTGCACATTCTGCTTTACTTCAAGATGAGGTCAAACGGCGTGTAGGGTATTTAGCGCCTATAGAAATTATCCCAGGTGAAATGGAAATGGAAGCCTTGGCTTTGGGTGCTTTACGCGTCCTCACAGGGCAAGAAGCAGCTAAAAACTATGATGATGCGGTTTGTATCGCTGAAAAAGGCGCATAATATGATAGATTCATTTGTATCTCTTGAAAAACGACTCTCCCTTGAAAAACCTGTAAAGCTTTGTGTGGCTGGTGCAACAGACAAGGATTTACTTTTAGCTGTCAAGGCTGCACAAGATAGAGGCTATGTCGAAGCTGTACTTGTGGGTGAGAGGGAAACTGTAACGGAATTGGCTGAACGCATTTCCTTAAAAAAATATTCTGTTTTTATGCCTGAAGAAGGAAGAAATCCTGCTGAAGAAGCCGTTCACCTTATGCGTATTGGTAAGGCAGATTTACTCATGAAAGGTGTTGTGGACACAACAACCTATATGAGGGCTATTTTAAATCGTGATAATGGGCTTCGAGGCGATGGATTGGTGAGTGCGCTTGGTGTCTATGAAGTTGCAACGTATCCAAAACTTATTTTTGGTTCCGATAGTGGCATTAATGTGGCCCCAGATTTGGAGCAAAAGAAAGATATTTTTCGTAATTCATTAAAAATATTACATGATATGGGGTATGCAATGCCCAAGGTGGCTTTCTTAGCAGCGAGCGAAATAATCAACAAAAATGTGCAAGCTACTGTAGATGCTGCTGCACTTGTGGATGCTGTTGCATCTGGTGAAATAGGACCCTGCATCGCCGAAGGACCACTTGCACTTGATGTGATCTTTGATTCACATGCGGCAAAACACAAAAATATTGAAAGCGCAATCAGTGGAGATGTTGATTTACTTATTTTTCCAAATATGGAAGCGGGTAATGTACTTGCTAAATCTTGGTTGCACTTCTGTAAAGCGAAATGGGGTGGGCTTGTTTTAGGTTGCACAAAACCTATTATTCTTGGCTCACGTTCAGATACTGCGGAAGTCAAAATTAATTCTATTATTCTTGGTTGTTTAAGCGCGCAAGCTCAAATGTAAACTGTATATAACTTTTTATCAGAGTGGCTATATATATGAATAGCAAGAAAAATATGCAAAAAACACCATTTATTGTTGTTTTATTTATGTGGTTTACGTTAATTCTTGGTTATTTGCTTAACTTTTTCCATTCATTGACAACTGCTGTGCTGCAGCCGTACCTCATGAAAGAATTTGGTATTGATGCACTTTCGGTGACGTCCATTGGGAGCATGTATTTTTATTGGTATTTAATTATGCAAATTCCCACTGGACTTCTTGTGGACAAATTTGGCTTACGTATTGTGGGGGCGGTGGGCATTTTCTTAGCGGCTCTTGGTTCGGCATGTTTTGCTATGGCATGGGATGTTTCCATGCTATACGTTGGGCGTTCTCTTATTGGTATTGGTACTGCAACCATTTTTGTGTGCATCATTAAATTTCAAATTGCTTGGATGAAACCTAATATAATGAATACCATGACGGGTTTAGCTTGTTTTGTTGGTACCTTAGGTGGTATCATTGCTCAAAGTCCCCTTGCGTGGTTGGTGGAGAATTTCGGTTGGCGTGAAAGTTTATATTGTATTGCTTTTGTATCCCTTATTAATGCCTTATTAATTGTATTTTTCGTGAGAGACAGCCCCAAAGTGAATGATGATGCAAGTGTTCATTCTGCCTCAAAAGAAATAGCTGTTTTAAAAGCTTTTATGGTTATTGTGCTCAATTGGCGTACCTGGCCTGCATTTTTATTGTATGCGGCGTTTTATGGATCCTACGTCGTACTTATGGGCTATAGTGGAACATCATGGCTTTCTGAAGTATTTCAAATGAGTACTATACAAGCTTCTTCGTATATTATTGTGGGAGTGTTTGGCTCTGCTGTGGGATCGGTTTTTGTGGGGGTGTGGTCGGATAGGTCGGGTAGTCGAAAAGTCCCCATGCTAGGAACAGGGATATTATATGTACTTATTTGGGGCATCTTGGCATTTTATGGTAATGATTTACCAATAGCCGCAGTAACAGTCATACTTTTTCTTATCGGCTTTTGTAGCTGTGCATTTGTGGTGTGCTGGTCGTGTGTTCAGGAAGTAAATCCTAGAGAGTATAGTGGTATAGCTGTTTCTGTTGTTAATATGGGAGGTTTTATTGGACCCATTCTCTTACCATATATTTTTATGCTTGTTCAGGGTTCCCATGCGAATCCTTTATCTGCGCCAGCATTTAGTGCTGCCTTTGTGGCCATTTTCTGGGCTGTCGTTGTGGGTTTAATATGTGGACTTTTTGTGAAAGAACCATCCCATAACTAAAATAGTATTTACATTCATAAATGCGAGAAAATTCCCTAATTTTACTAAACAACTATTATGCTAGATGATTTACATGAAATATAATGTTCTGATTTGTAGAACTGAGACATTCTTGAGCAAAGTGACGCTTGTACAAAAACAAGCAATCTAAAAAACCAATGTTTCCTTTAATGCATAAGCTAAATCATTCATGTGTAATAAAAAGATGATGTATGGATTTTGCTATGAAACTTTAGGTTTTGTGGGGATGTATAGGTTTTAAAATACATGTAATGACCCCCTCTAAGTCAAGCTACATTTAAGAGAGTTTTCCTTAAAGTTTTGTTATCAGTTTCATGTACCGATTGTGGTGTATTCCAATTCAGTGCCATATGCAGATACTCAGTATTATATTCATGAATCCATGCACTTAGCTTGCTTTGAATCTCCTGTAAACTTTGCCACTGTTCAAGCCATAAGCATTCCTCCTTGATTGTACGCATCATTCTTTCCGTGTCTGCATTTCCTTTAGGGTTATTATAACTTGTAAACGACTGATTAATTTCAAGTAGTTTACATTCCTTCATGAAACTTGTACTTGTTGGTTGGCAGCCATTGTCACTCATCAGGCTGATATCCATTCCTCGAATTCCTTCGGGGAAATTATTGTGAACTGCCATATTAAGGGCTT
>CAMQVJ010000021.1 GCA_947038175.1 uncultured Desulfovibrio sp. | reverse complement strand
ACAGACTTAATCTCGCTCTTATCTTTTATTTTCATGGATTTCCCATAATTCTATATTTTTTACTTGCCAATTTTGTCAAAATACCCTATAAATTACACATATCTTATTTGACAATTTTGTAACGGAGTTTGAAATGTCCCAATTAAAAAACAATGATGTTCTTGGCACTACCAATCGTGGCACACCTTGTGAATCTGGTCTTTGCACACTTTGTAAAGCAGATTGCCAAGGTAAATGTGAAACATGGCTTGGTTCAATGAAAGGACGAGAAATTCTTTATCCTCGTGATTTCGGACAAGTAACCGCCGGTTCAGATAATTTAAGCCCTGTAGGTATTTCCTATAACTCCCTAAAAATTCAAGGGGATTTGTACGGTACAAAGGGCGCTGACCCAAAACTCGCAAAATCAGGAGACACTCTTTTTACAGATGTCAGCCTTGAAGCAAAAATTGGACATAAAAAGAATATAACCTGTAAGTACCCACTTATGACAGGTGCTCTTGGTTCTACTTTCATCGCAGCAAAATACTGGAGTTCATTTGCCACAGGTTGTGCATTATCTGGTGTGCCTGTTGTTGTTGGTGAAAACGTGGTGGGCGTAGATAAAAAAGCAGAAATCAAAAACGGTAAAATTAAAAAAGCTCCTGAAATGGATCGTCGTATCGATAGCTATTTACGTTATAGCGATGGATACGGGGCTATTATTGTTCAGCTAAATGTTGAAGATGCACGCAATGGCGTTGCAGAATATATTGCAGAAAAATACGCAGACAAAGTAACCATTGAACTTAAATGGGGACAAGGCGCAAAAAATATCGGTGGAGAAATCCAAGTAAGCGATATTGAATACGCAAAATTCCTTAAAGATCGTGGCTACCTTGTTGACCCAGATCCAAGCTTACCTGAAACACAAGCGGCTTATAAAGCTGGTGCTGTTGGACACTTTGCCCGTCATAGCCGTCTTGGTTACACAGCTTTGGCTAATTCTGAACAAGTAACTAAAAATTTCACGTCTCAAGTGAGTTACTTACGTAAACTTGGCTTCAAGTCCGTTTCTTTAAAAACGGGTGCTTATGGAATGGAAGCGCTTGCACTTGCTATTCGACTAGCGAGTGACTGTAAGCTTGACTTGCTCACCATTGATGGTGCTGGCGGCGGAACAGGCATGAGCCCTTGGGATATGATGGAGCATTGGGGCGTGCCCAATATTCTTCTTCATTCTAAAGTTCACGAATACGCAAGTATTCTTGCTGCCGCTGGTAAAAACGTGCCTGACCTTGCCCTTGGTGGTGGTCTTGCAAAGCCAAGTCAAATATTTAAAGCTCTTGCTCTTGGCTCTCCTTATACAAAGCTTATTTGTATGGGACGTGGTATGATGATTCCAGGATTCCTTGGTGCTAATATTGAAGGCGCTCTTCACCCTGAACGCCGTGCAGAAATTAGCGGAAACTGGGCAAGTCTACCAAAAACTGTTTCAGACATTGGCGACAGTGCAGAAACTATTTTTGCAGGTTACCATGCTCTTCAAGCTAAGCTTGGAAAACAAGAAATGAAGTCTATCCCTTATGGTGCTATCGCTATGTGGACAAACCTCGACCGTCTAGGCGCAGGCTTGCAACAACTTATGGCGGGTGCTCGTAAATTCACTCTGCAAGACATTGCACGTACAGATATAGCTTCAGCCAATAGAGAAACAGAAAGAGAAACTAAGATTCCATTTATTACCGATGTAAATAATGAAAAGGCAAAAAATATCCTTCTAGGATAATACGCTTTTCCATCCGATACCATTTAAAAGCTACCCCTTAGGGTAGCTTTTTTTTAGGCAATCTTTTTTTGAAGGTTCTCAAGTATTCTAATTGTTTTTTTAGGGGAAATAATTTTTCCCCATCTGAGCTCTCTATTTACGTATTTACTCGTGCCTCGTAAACGTAAACGACGGTGTCGCTCTCATTATGTATTTATTGTAAACAAAGTTTATAAAAAGCACTAAAATATGAGGTTTCCAAAGGACATCATGTCCTTTGGCGGAGGGTTTGGGAGGCAGAGCCTCCCAAAAAACAACAAGTCCAAACCCCATAAAAAGATTCTCAAGTTTCGCTATATAAATATTGACAAAATTTAGCTAGTATTATTAGATATAAAAAACACCTATGGGGAAATTATGGCGAAACAACTTGTCACACAACTTGCACGCCTTGGGGACATTGTCCAAACCAAGCGGCTTATGCTTTCATTAAAAAATGAAGGTGAGCTTTGCATGCTTGTGGATAAGAATTTAGTTGATTTTGCTCGTATGCTCTACCCATACGCAGAGATTTTTGGCGTAGATATTCATAATACAAACGCATCTGAAATTTTTGAAAATAATTTACAGAGCTTTAAAAAATTAAAAGAACAAGAATTTGACCATGTGTATGCTCTCAACCATTCTAGCTTTTCACAGCGTATAAATACACTTTTCCCAGAAGAAGCCTTAAGGGGATACGGCAGAAATGCTAGCCATGAAAAGCATTCAAAATGGATTCAACTCGCCTTTAGATGGATGAAGGATAGACGATATACACCACTAAATCTTATGGATTTTTGGGGATATTTTGCACCAAACCCTGTAGCTTCGCAGTTAGTTAATCCCATTGCAAAGCCACAAGGTAAGGGCTTGGGTATTGTTCTAGCAGGACAAAATGCAAAACGATCCTTATGCGCACAAGATTATGCAAAAATTATTCATGCCGTCTATGAACGCTTGCAAACAGAAAATAACTCCTTTAGTGGCTCTCTCTTTTTCTTTGGAACGAATAACGAAAAAAAGTTTTCACAAGAACTTATGAATCATTTGCCACGAAAATTTCACTCTCAAGTTATTAATCTTACGGGCAAAACTAACCTCAATGAGCTCATGCAACATTTAGAAGGACTTGACCTTTTACTCACCCCTGATACGGGCATAGCGCATTTAGCGGCTCATCTTGGCGTTCCTGTTGAAGGCTTTTATCTTTCTTCAGCAAACTGTTTTGAAACAGGACCTTATGGCATAGGGCATAGCGTGTGGCAAGCATCAACAACATGCTCCCCCTGTACGGAATTTCAAATTTGCCCACATGCAGAATCAAACAATAAAGACAGCATGTCCTCCCTACCATGTCATCAGGCGTTTCAGCAACCTGCCCTTCTTATGCGTTTAAATATCAATAAATACACAGAAGAACGTTTGCAAAAACAACCATTAATGGATATTATACATTATACGTCCTCGTTTGAGGAATACGCTGATAATGCATCCACACCAAGTTCCTGCATAGATAAAAATGCTTTTGGACTCACATGGCAAGGGAAGCAGATAGAATCACATCAGCGTATACGCTCCGAACAAAGATCGCTTTTGCAAGCATATTGCACAGCAATAAAACCAATACCAATGAATATAAACCCAGTGCAAAATACGGCTTTATTTCATGAAACGGATTGGATTTTTCCACAGAATTACCCTAACGAGTAACAAAATGCATACAAAGATAAAAGTTTTACTAGTCTTGCCTGTTTATGGCGGTTCTCTTCCCATTGGGACGTATTGCGCCGAAGCCTTAAAAGAACTTGGACACAAAGTAGAGACGTTTAACGCCCCTCCTTTCCTTGAAGCGTATAAAGCCCTACGCAGTCTTGATATTAGCCAAGAACAATTTAATGCACTCGAGCAAAACCTTGTTCAACTTATGTCACAAGCAATTTATGCTCAAGTGGAGGCTTTCAAGCCTGACCTTGTTCTTGCCATGGCGCAAGCGCCTATCAACCGAAACCTACTCAAAAAACTAAAAAGAGATTCTATAAAAACGGCCATGTGGTTTGTGGAAGACTATAAAGTTTTTCCTTATTGGCAAGCGTTAGCACCATTATACGACTACTTTTTTGTTATCCAAAAAGATCCCTTTTTATCTAAACTAAAAGAACTTGATGTCCAAAACGCCTATTATCTTCCTTTAGCTGCCTCCCCTACTTTTCATAAAAAAGAGGTGATAGATAAGGAAGAAGCAAGCTTTTATGGCGCAGACATTGGTTTCATGGGGGCAGGTTATCCAAACCGCCGTATAGCGTTTCGTTCCCTTCTCCGCTACGACTTTAAAATTTGGGGCTCTGACTGGGAAAATGACTCTTTACTAGAAAAATATATACAAAAGAATGGGACACGTATCACCCCAGAAGAAAGTATAAAAATCTACAATGCAAACAAAATCAATCTCAATCTACACTCGAGCACACAAACAAACAATCTTATTTCGCATGGCGATTTTGTGAACCCTCGAACTTTTGAGCTTGCAAGCATGGAAGCCTTTCAACTCGTGGATAAACGAGGACTCATGGATGAACTTTTCGTTTGTGCAGACCTTAATAATCCTAGAGATGACGCTGAATTAGCGACCTTCGACAGCATGGAAAGTCTGCACGAAAATATCGCATATTATCTTAAATACCCTGAAAAAAGAGCTGCTTTAGCAAAAAATGCCCGTAAAAGAATCGAAAAAGAACATTCGTATACACAAAGAATGGATACACTTATTCAATGCATTTCTGATACTTCTATGGATTGGCCGTCCCCTGCACAAGAAATTCAGTGGCCAACAAACCTAAGCCCAGAAATAAAAACGAAAATCGAAACTATCACAGCAAAACTCAACCTTGACGCAGACGCTTCTTTTAATCTTGTCACGGAAGAACTCAGGCGTAAAACAGGCGAACTCGACGAAACAGAAACCGCCATACTTTTTCTTGAAGAATGGCAAAAGTTTTATACAAAATAGTAAGATGAAAAGTATATTATAGTTCAAACTATTTCGCAGAATTACAATATTTTCTTAAGTCTCTAAATGTTTTGCGTGAATATCTCCCAAGAATTTTACATGAGGGATTCAAACGTCCCTTGCCTGAATAATGCTCATGCTTTTCTAAAAAGTAGAGAGAGAGAGAGAGAGAGAGAGAGGTCTTCAATAACAATGGTGAAAACACTATTTCAATACACGTCAGATATACCCTTACATCTTGGCACACTTTCTCGAGAAAACGCTCTTTTGTGTTTACGAGTGAAATCACAATTAGACATGCTTTTAGGTGAACATTCAGAAATAATTCCTGACCATGAACCCAAGAGCGTCTCTTTACTCCTTGCTGTTTCAGGTGGAATTGACTCCATATGCATGCTTGCAATCTTCATGGCTTTACAAAAAAAATACCCTATCACCTTACATGTTGCACACCTAAACCACGGTATTCGAGCGGAAAGCGAAAAAGAAAAAGTCTTTGTTGAAACACTTTGCAAAAAATTCAAGTTGCCTTTCTATTATGAAAAAGCAAATATTCCTCAATTTGCTCAAGAATCCCACATGGGTTTAGAAGAAGCTTCACGTTTGAAGCGTTATGAATTTCTTGAAAAAATAAGAACACTCACAAGGGCGTCTTTTATTTGCACAGCCCATCACGCAGATGATCTTGCAGAAGACATTTTCATGCGCCTTTCAAGGGGGGCTGCATGGCCTGCTCTTGGTGGAATGAAAGAATTATGTCAGGAAAGAAAAATTTTACGCCCCCTTCTTAAGGAAAATAAGAGGGAACTGATTCGCTTCGCACAAGAACTGGCTCTGCCTTTTGCAAACGATGAAAGCAACGAAGACCAACAATTTTTTAGAAATCGCATCCGTAAACAAATATTGCCATTTTTTCTTTCTGAAAATCCTAGTTTTTTAGAAAATATAAAACATTTGCATGAGGGGGCGCAAAGGGACCGTGCTTTTTTTCAGGAACAATTAGACACCTTTTGGCAACACATAACAAATGAAAATAATAAAATTAGCATGCCTTTAAATGCTTTACAAAACACCCATGCTTCTCTTCGTTTTAGGATTTATACTCATGCTATCAAGCTCCTGAAAGGATTCACCCAGTACGAAACTCTTGAAAAACTTGACCATGCAGTTATGTCTAATAAGGGAAACTCTCTTTTTAAGTTCACGCAAAAAGCAAGAGCAAGAATTGAAAACAAGACCTTAATATTCTATTCCTAAGGACATAAACGTATACAACTTTCCTAGTCAAAAATGAAAAGAGCGATACAATACCTTTTTAAATCTTTAGAATTTTTGTTTGCTCTTTTTCTTTTATTGTTTATAATCGTGCAAAGCCTACAATCTGGAGGAAATAAAATGCCTGTTCTCGTTCTCGTAGATATTCAAAAAGAATATATCACAAAAGGTAGACCTTTTTACCTAGAAACCATTGCAGAATCTATTGATAATTTAAAAAAACTTCTTACCCATGCTCGCCAAAAAGATTGGAAAATAATACATATAGCTCACAACCAAAACGCTGATTGCTTCCACTATGATAGTGAGTTCTCAGATTTTATTGAAGGATTTGAACCTATTGAAGGAGAAATGTCCTTCAAGAAATCAGATTTTTCATGTTTTTCAAGTCCTGAGTTTTTAGCTACTATCGACAAAATTCGCCATGAAGACATCTTCCTAGCTGGATATGGCGCTACCATGTGTTGTCTTTCTACTTTGATTGATGCCCATCACCGTGGTTATGATATTAACTTTGTTACAGATGCAACGTGTGCAAAAAGCAGCGTCCGCTTTGGTGAACAAGACCTAAAAGAACATATTGTTGACATCGCCGACGCCTTTGCGTGTAACCTTGTTAAGACAAACGATGTGCTTGGCTGGAAAGAAGCTGAACTTATACCATAAGTATGAGAAATAGATAGAAAACAAAAAAGGGGAGATTATCCCCTTTTTTGTTTAACCAGTGTATAATAAATTAACAGTCTTTATTTTATAAGTCGTAAATAAGTATTCAGTACTTATTGAAAAATATATCTAGCGACGAATAGAAACATATTGAACCCTTGCGTAAGCCAAGAGAAAAATAAGTACTTGAGGTCCCCACGCTGCAACAACAGGCGGAATTACCCCTTCTTTCCCAAGAGAATCACCCAGCATAGTGAACACGTATGCTATGAATGCCACTACAATTGCAAGAATAACTGCTAAATAAATATTATCTTTATAGGTAACAATTGCCACTGCAACAAACGCTAAAACAATGATAGAAGCAGAATAGGCAAGCTTACCAAACCAGATTGTCTGTAAAGTTTCTACATTTGACCCAGCTAACTCAAGGCGATCAATGGCCTCACCAAGCACAAAAAAATCGAGCCGCCGAGGGTCATTTTGATTCCCAATAAAAAAGAACTTAACGGACTGCTCAAGAGGTATACTTGCAAAAGGAATGTGAAGACTTTCAAAAGAGTTGGGATACGCAATATTTACATTAGTCAAAAGCCATTTATCTTTTTCCGCAAGAAAGCTTTCCGCACGAATAATGGTATTTATTTCTTTCTCATCATCCGTTAGGTCATAAGCTATAAAACGCTCACCTTTCCCACTTTCAAAAAGTTTGTCGAGAAATACAATAAAGTTACCTTCTGTAAACCACACATCTTCCAGTGTTTTTTCAGCAATTACTCTATGACGCACATCTTCACGCCAAATACGAAGTGCTACATTTTCGCCATATGTGACTAATAACTGCGAACAAAAAAACTGGACAATCGCCCAAAAAATCCCGCAAAACATCAGAAGCCTTGCTAAAACAGACATGGAAACACCACCTGCTTGCAACGCTATTGATTCCCTTGAAGCTATCATAATACATAACAAAATAACCGATGCTAATAAAAAGACAGCAGGTAATATTTGAGAAAAAATACCAGGCAATCTTGCAATATAGAAGGGGATTATCTGTGAAGCGCCCCCTTCAACCGCTAAAAATACGTCTGCACGCTCAACAAGGTCTATTATAATAAAAATACCAAGACCAATACCAAGAACAGTAAAGAGTAAATATGTATGGTTTTTTATTATATATTTTGAAAGAATACTCATGAATTCACCTCTGATTTTTTCCTAAAAAAGCGCTTTCGTATAAGATTCACAAATTCAAATACAGAGGGCATTTTTTCATGCGCTGCGACCCGTATTCCGTAAATACCTAGAAATAAAAAGATAAATACAGGCAACCATATACCAATATAGGGGTTCACATTGTTGTATTCAACAAGATTCATACCTAGAGAAATAATACTATAATAGGCAAAAAAGATGCCTAAAGCTAATAATAAGCCTGTTTGTCTATGAAGACCCTGAAAAGAGGTAGCGATGGGAATCGCAAATATAGCAAGCACAAAACAGGAAACGGGAAATAAAAATCGTTTATGTTTTTCAACCATAATTTTCTGGGATAAGGTCGTACTCTTTTTAGCAATTTCAGGTAAGTCAAAAGAATTAAGTTCATTCCAGTGCATTTCTTTTGGCTGTACAGCCCCAAAATCAAAGCCTTTAACGAGAGAACTTAAAGAGAATCGCACGACGTATTCTTCAAATGATAACTGCGTTAAATCATCTTTTTGTTGGGTATAAATAACGCCGTCTTGCAAAAGAAGAAGAATATCACCACGCAAATAATCAACATCAATATTGCCACGAGGCGCTAAAATAGTATAATTCGCATCTTCACGGCTAGAATCCTCAATCATAACATGCCCAAGCGTACCACTTTCAGAATCGACTTGACGAGCATAGAAAACTGTATTGGGAATATCTTGATTAAAAGTACCAGGCTGCAAAGCAATGCTGACCCTATTTTGTGCAATCTCAAAAAGTAAAGAGCGAAAATTCCCTGCCCCCCATGCGATGAGAGAACAAGACACCCATAGGGTAAACAAGGCACATAAGGTGCCAAATAAAAGAGGTGCAGGTATAAGTTGATATAAACTCACGCCGCCAGCTTTCGCAGCAACAAGCTCTCTGTCTGTTCCCATACGTAAGAATGTAAGAAAAACAGCAATCATAGCGGAAACAGGTGCCATTAAAATCAAAAAGGTAGGGCTTAGAAAGCCAAAGATAATAGCCGTATCTATCAAAGTGAGATCAAGCCCGAAAAGTGTGTCTTTGAGTTGTAATGCACGCCCCATAAGAACAAATATCATAAGAACAATAATTGAAATAAAAAAGACTTTCACACATTCAAAAAAAATACGCCTACTTAATAAACTCATTCTCACTCCCAAAAACAACGCTCTATATATCTTCTATTTTCCTGCACAATAAAGAAATAAGATATTGAAAAAAAATTATTTTCTCTATCATGCAGGGTTGAAACTATTTTGAATTATAAAGTAATACTTTTATGCGCTTCAAGCTGAATGAATTTTGTATCATCAGCGTATTTTTTTAACGCATCTTGAAAAGCGATAGTATCTTGTGCAAGCATAGGGAACGTACCGTAATGCATAGGAATAACAGATTCTGCTTCCAAATATCCACAGGCTTTTGCTGCATCCATCGCATCCATGGTGAAATGTCCACCAATAGGAAGCAATGCAACATTAATATTAAAGCGTTCCGCTAAAAGACACATATCCCCAAAAAGTGCTGTGTCCCCAGCGTGATAGACAGTAAACCCAGCAGGATCTTCAATGATAAATCCAACCGCTACGCCATTTTTAGTGGAGTGGAGCGCTTGTGTCATTGTGATTTTAAATCCATTATATTCAATAGTTCCACCAATAGCCATGCCATTTCCGTCAAACAAAATTCTATCAGCAGGCATGCCATCAGCGGTTAAGGCATGACATAAGTCAAAAAGAGCAAGAACGTTTGCAGAAGTTTCTTTCACAATAGCATGTGTATCACCAAGGTGATCTCCATGGTCATGTGTAAGTAGAATTAAATCGGGGCTTGTATTACTTTTCCAGTCACCAGCGAGAGGGTTGCCAGTAAAGAAAGGGTCAATCCAAATACGAGTGTTGCCTGAAACTAATTCAAAAGCTGAATGTCCAAACCATTTGATTTCCATAATAATTTCCTATTTTTTTATTTTCAGAAGAATGCTCTATTTTTGTTTTAAAAGCGCTTCCATTTTCTTATACTTGCGCATGCTACTATGGCATATTGAAATACCTAAAGCATCCGTTGTATCCAGTTTAAATTTATCTGTTTTTATGCTTAGAATTTTTCCAACCATATAGGCTACTTGCTCTTTATCTGCTCGACCATTTCCAACGATTGATTTTTTCATAAGCGTTGGCGCATAGTCATAAACAGGTACAGCATGTGACGCACACGCTGCCACCGCAACACCCCGAGCTTGCCCCAATTTTAAAGCTGTTGCAGCATTTTGTGCCGTAAAAACTTGCTCAATCGCTGCTTCATCGGGATGATAATACTCAATAATCGCATGTAGTTCTCGAAAAATAAAAGCTAGTCTTGCGGCAAAAACGTCGCCAACATCTTTAGATTTCGCACGAATAACACCACAATCCACCAAGGAAAGCACCCCTGATGTCTCTTCAATAACACCCCACCCTGTGAGGCTTGAACCTGGATCTATACCTATAATTTTCATATATTTATGCCAAAAAAGACATACTGTATTGTATTTTTTTATTTTATTTTATGTTAAAACTTAAAACATTCAAGTAGCACATGAACTATTTATAAAATTACTCTCTCACTAAAAGAAATTTACAGCCTCTAGTGCATATATAAATGAGTATATTTCAAAATTTTTCCTTTATTACGGAAAAGTAATAGCTCTCCCCGTAATAAAGGAAGTCGTCAAATTATTCTTCAAAGTCATCTGGTAATTCAAAGTTGAAATACACATTTTGAACATCATCAAGGTCTTCAAGGGCATCATTAAAACGAATAAGTTTTTGCCCCGTTTCGCTGTTTACAGCAATATAATTCTTAGGGACAAAAGAAAGTTCAGCAGATTCCATGGTAATACTTGCTTGCTCTAAGCTATCACGCACAGAGTTGAAATCTTCCATTGCTGTGTGAATTTCCCAAACGCTATCTTCATCTTGCACGTCATCAGCCCCAGCTTCAAGAGCAATATTCATAATATCGTCTTCACTAGGATATTTTTCTTTGCTTAAAGTAATAACGCCAAGGCGCTCAAACATCCAACTCACAGCGCCACTTTCGCCCATAGAACCACCGTGTTTTGAGAAAACATGGCGCACTTCTGCAACGGTTCTATTCTTATTATCGGTTGCGGTTTCAACAACAACGGCAATACCACCAGGAGCATACCCTTCATAGTTGATTTCAAAAAGATCACCACCAGCATCTTGCCCCGTGCCTTTTCTAATCGCTCCTTCAATTTTATCTTTAGGGAGGTTAACACTCTTTGCCGCAGCAATAGCGGTACGTAAGCGTGCATTGCTAGCAGGGTCTGCACCACCTTTTGCAGCAATAATAATTTCTTTAGCTGCCTTTGTGAATTCCTTACCACGCTTTACGTCTTGACGACCTTTTCTGTGTTGAATATTCGCCCATTTACTATGTCCTGCCATTGTAGCCTCCTGACTTTTTTCAATTTTTTTTATTATTCTTTTTCACTCAAAAAACCAAGCCCAATTTCAAAAATTTCTTTACTTTCCGATCTCGAACTTTGCGGTTTAAAGGTTTTTACAGTAGCAAATATGGGACGCATGGCCTTCACAAGATCTTGAAAATCTGGCCCCATAAATATTTTAGTGATAAAGTTGCCACCTTTTTTTAAGTACTTTTGTGCAACTATAACTGATTCTAAGCACAATTCTAAAGAACGTGTCTGATCGGTAAATTTTGTCCCCGTTGTGCGAGGAGCCATATCACTAATGACCATATCAAATGGTCCTAATTCTTGTAATAATTTTTCAAATTCTTCCGTTCTTTCAAAAACATCTTCTTGTAAAAAGCGAACATTTTCCGGAAATGCTGTCTCAGTTTGTTGTAAGTCGCAAGCAAGTACAAGACCATTTTCGCCCACTTTTTCTGCGGCGAATAATGTCCATGATCCAGGAGCAGCGCCTAAATCTAAGACTTTCATACCCGTTTTAAAAAGTTTAAATCTGGCATTCATTTCTTTTAGTTTATATACGGACCGTGCTGGATAATTTTCTTGTTTTGCTTTTAAAAAATAATGATCTCTATATGTTTTCATTTTATTCCTACTATTCCTAGCCTTGCCCAAATTTTTAAAATAATCTATAGTCACTTCCTCGACAAAAAATGGAAGCAGGTTAACATAACGTATTTTTTTTACTTAGCCAAGAGAAAGTAATGAGCAATTCCCCAACAGTTTTATCCGCGAAAAGAATCCTTGATACTCAAGGCAGAAGAAAAACACTTTCTAGTGGTCTGTATTCATTCATAAAATTGAATTGCCGTTCTTTTAATTCTGCCCACTCTCAAGAAACAGAAGCCATCACGCCGACCATAAAAAGAAAAATATTATTTCTTGGCTTAGGATATAATGCCTGCACTGACGTCACGAGTATTTGTAAAAAAACAGAACATATTTATTATATTGAATGTGTAGATTTTGAGATGGCTTGCCAGGAGGCTGGCATCGCTTTAAATTACCCTAATAATTTCACAAAAATAACAAGAGATGAACTCTATGCGATGTTCAAGGCGAAGGATTGTTATTTTTCTGATTGGGAATTTTTTCTGTACAAACAAAATCTTTCCCTTTTTCCAGAGTACTGGAATGAGGTTCTCATCACTCTCGACGATATATTCACAACACAATATGATGACCCCTCAGATAATTCAACTGACGACGCTGAAGACATTGCCACTCAGGAGCTAGATACTGCCCAGCCCGCCTCTAAAAACACATTGCGAAAAACCTCTATTTTCATAGCAGGTTCTTCTCAGGATCTCATGTTTAAAGAGCTCTGTGATGCCACTTATGCTATTGATTATGATTATATTACTATGGATACCTGCCTAAGTGACAAGAATCCCCAAGAAAACAAGGATGCATTTTCAAAGCTCATATCCCTACTGAAGTCAAGGCGCCCTGACCTGTTTTTATCAATAAATGGTAGAAATCTTGATACGGATGGCCGTGTTTTTTATCAATTAAAACAGCTTAATATTCCAATTGCTCTTTGGATTGTTGATAATCCATGGAATATTCTAAGTAAATTCAAACAAAATTGGTGGCAAGAATGCACCATTTATGTCACAGATAGCTCTTTTATACCTGCCCTTAAAGCGCACGGTGCAAAACATGTATATTATCTACCACTTGCTACATCAACCCATAGCATGCACTATGAAAAGAGCGCCCCTTCCACCCATCTCTTGTATGTTGCCCATTCTTCCTTTAAGAATAAAGATAAATTTTTCAGCGCAGTGGACAAAGAAAACAAGACACTCTCGGTTTGTAAAAACAAAATAGACAAACACTTTGAACTATTAGAAGAGAAGCGCCCAAGTACTTTAATTGATTTTCATAGTATTTACACACTTCTATATCCGACAAATGACAAGAGACTATGGCCAGGTAATGACTTTCGCACATTAAGCCACATAACCACAGAAGCTGATAATTATCAAAAAGCTCATTGGATTGATGAATTAACGCAACACATTAGCATTATTGGTGATAAAGGTTGGCAAGAAATTCTCAAAAAAGCACTGACACTTATCCCACCCGTGGATTATTACACACAACTACCTGCTTATTATGCCAATGCAAAATTCACCATGAATATCACATCTATGCTCATGCCAAGCGCTCTCACACAAAGACATTTTGACGTATGGGTTTCCGATGGCTTCCTTGTAAGCTCCCCAACGCACGGTATGGCAATTTTTGAATCAGATATAGTGGATGCCTTCACCGCAAAAAGCCCTCAAGAATTACTGCTTCTCACAGATAAATATTCAACCAATAATGACTTGTATAATGAAATAAAAGCTGAAATGAAAAATATAATATTTGCGAATCATTTCTACTCGTCTCGATTACAATCTATCTTAGACCATATCTAAGCCATATCCATCTATTTCTCCTTTTAATAGGTCATATAAAAAGATTGCCGTTATATACGTGATTGCCAGAGCCCCACAACCTCATAAAAGAATCTATTGAAACACCTCAAATAAATAGTCATTAGTAAATATAGATTAACTCTTTTAAGCTTGCTTTAATTAATTTAACATCATAATATAAGCGCAAGGAAACGTGTACGGAAATAAATAAATTCTATTTATAAATACGTATTTTTTTAAATGCATACACATTCCATGGTTCGCCATACTTTCGGTCAATAAAACAAAGCATTAACACTTCAAAAGAAAATGAGATACTATCACTAGCGTTATTTCATTATCAACATTCCCAATTAACATTCCCATGTTTAAACCCATGCTTTGAAGAATTAACTTGACGTTCTGACGCCATCCCGATAAAAAGAATCATTATCAACTAGGGTACTCAAAACTTAATTTTCTGTTTTTTAAATAAACATAAAATTGAGCAAGACATTCTAAGTTTTTAAGTTTTATTAATCCATCACTGCTAGAAATATCAGTGTCATTTCCAATAATACAAAAGGAGACTAAAATGACTAAGATGCTTGAGGTATACAAATGCCAACATTGCTCAAATATTGCTCAAATTATTCATCCAGCAAGCCCTGCGATGTCCTGTTGTGGTGAAGAAATGAAATTGCTCGCTGAAGGAACTACCGACGGAGCAAAAGAAAAGCACGTACCTATTATTGAACAAACAAGCACAGGCTATAAAGTAGCCGTTGGTTCTGTTGCTCATCCTATGGAAGAAGCTCATTATATCGAATGGATTGAGCTTGTTGCTGATGGTATAAGCTATAAGAAATTCCTTAAGCCGAATGACGCTCCTGTAGCAGAATTCTGTGTTAAGGCAGAAAACGTTGTGGCTCGCGAATACTGTAATTTGCACGGTCATTTTAAATCATAACCTTTTAAATATAATTAATTTGGAGTTTATCATGGCTAAATACGAATGTGATGTATGTGGTTACGTTTACGATCCAGCTGAAGGCGATTCTATCGGTAGCGTTGCATCTGGAACATCTTTTGATAGTCTTCCAGAAAATTGGGTATGCCCTGTTTGTGGCGCTCCTACATCCCAATTTACAGCTGTATAATTAAAATAAATTTCTAGAAATAAACTTTATTTCTAGAAATTTGTTTTTTAAAATATATTACTGAATAGAAAAAACGGGCATATGCTTCATATTTCCTCATTTTTATATTCTTTTCCCTTAGAGCTTTCTAAAAGCTCTTTCATTTAAAATAACACTATCATTCCATGACAGTTCAAAGAGATACAAAATGAAACCAGTGACTTTAAAAGATGACATATATTGGGTTGGATCTGTAGATTTTAATTTACGTAATTTTCACCACTACAGCCGTTCTCCTATGGGAAGCACATATAATGCCTACCTAGTCAAAGACGAAAAAAATGTTTTATTTGACACCGTTGACGACAAACATTGTGATGAACTTATCAGAAGAATTTCTGAAATTATGGACCCTACAGAAATTGATTATATTGTTTGTAATCATTTGGAAAAAGACCATGCTGGTTGTCTTGAAAAAATGGTCGAACTATGTAAGCCTGAAAAGATTTTTTGCTCAACCATTGGTGAAAAATTCATGCGTGCCCAATTCAATACGGAAAACTGGCCTATACAAACAGTCAAAGACTTGGAACAATTGAATATCGGGAAGCGTAATATTACCTTTCTTGAAACTCGTATGTTGCACTGGCCTGACAGCATGGTTTCTTATTTACAAGAAGATAAAGTATTAATTTCAAATGATATTTTCGGACAAAATGTCGCAACAAGCCGCCGCTTTGTAGACGAATACGAAAGACCTTTTCTTTTACAAGCGATAAAAGATTATTACTACAATATTATTCTTCCTTATTCTCCACTTGTCCTTAAGCTTATTGAAAGAATAAAGACATTAGGTCTTGAATTTGATGTTATTGCGCCTGACCATGGACTTATCCTACGCACGCCAGACGATGTCAATTTCTTCATTAACTCATACCAAGAATGCGCAGAGCAAAAGCCAAAACTGCAAGCTGTTATTGCCTATGAATCACTTTGGGGTGCAACGGAGAAAATGGCTCAAGCTATAGGCGATGGTCTTTCTAGTGTGGGCGTTCCTTACCTCATCATTGACGCACAAGCAAATCATTGTAGCTCTATTATGAATGCTTTAGCTGATAGTGGTGCGCTTGTTTTGGGTTCTTCAACCCGTAATAATATGCCACTTGTGAGCATGATTAGCTTAGTTGCTCATATCAAGGGCTTGAAGCCTAAAAACCTTGTTGGAGCTAGTTTCGGCTCTCATGGTTGGTCAGGCGAAGCGCCAAAAATGCTCACTGAAGAACTTACCAATATGGGCGTTGAAATTGCAGCAGAACCTGTTCGAGCTTTTTTTGGTCCAAATGACGCAGAAATAGCAGAATGCGTTGAACTTGGCAAAAAAGTTGGCGAAGCGCTCAAGGCAAAAATCGCAGCTTTATAGCCTATAGTTTAAAATATCGAATAAAAACCTCTTTATAATTCACCCCAACTTCACCTTATAGTTTATGATATTTCCCATGCCGTATAGGACAAGTAAACATCATAATAACTTATCAAGAATGGGGCGAGAGGAAAAAACATTTTGTAGTACAAAATACTGTTTTCCTCTCATACCAATATACAGAGGTTTTTATTTTCTTATATAATGTTGATGCTTTAATCTTTACAGGTCACATTTTAACACAATTTTTTAGGAGGGTCTATGGATGTTGTTCTCCTGTCTCGTTTACAGTTCGCAGTAACAGTATTTTTCCATTTTATTTTCGTACCACTCACTCTTGGTATTACTATATTATTAGCAATGATGGAAACAGCTTATGTGCGTACTGGTAATGAAACGTATAAGCGTATGGTCAAATTTTGGGGAAAACTTTTTCTCATCAACTTTGTATTAGGTGTTGTTACAGGTATCACTCTTGAATTTCAGTTTGGCACAAACTGGTCAAGGTACAGTGAATACGTAGGCGACATTTTTGGTTCACTTCTCGCTATTGAAGCAACTCTTGCTTTCTTCCTTGAATCAACCTTTATTGCCGTTTGGGCTTTTGGTTGGGAAAAAGTAAGCAAAAAAGTACACTGCACCGCTATTTGGCTCGTTGCAATCGCAAGTAACATTTCTGCCCTTTGGATTATTCTTGCCAACGGTTTTATGCAAAACCCTGTTGGTTACGTTATCCGTAATGGAAGAGCAGAGCTTGACAGTTTCTACACTGTTCTTACAAATCCTTACGGTTGGGGACAATATTTCCACACCGTAACAAGCGCATGGATGCTCGGAGGCTTTTTTGTCTTAGGCATTTCCGCTTGGCATCTTGTTCGCAAAAATGAAGTGGACTTATTCACAAAGTCAGTTCGTTTTGCAGCTCCTTTTGCTATTATTTCTGCAATTTTACTTTCCCTTGCAGGCCACCATCAAGGTATGATTGTTGCAAAATATCAACCAGCAAAATTTGCAGCTATGGAATCCCATTGGGAAACTGAAAAAACTGCACCTATGTATGTACTTACATGGCCAGATGAAGAAAATAACACCAATTTCATAGAAGCTATTAAGATTCCAGGAATTCTTAGCTTTATGGCTTTTAGTGACTTTAATGCAGAAGTACAAGGTCTTAACGCTTTCCCTGAAGAAGATCATCCTCCAGTCCTCATCACCTTCCTCTCTTTCCGCTTTATGGTGGCTATGGGAGCCTTATTCCTTCTTCTTAGTGGACTCGCTTGGATTAAACGTAAAGACCTCGCAAGTTCCCCACGCCTTTGTAAAGCACTTACATGGATTATTCCGCTCCCCTACATCACCATTATGGCAGGTTGGATGCTTGCAGAGGTTGGTCGCCAACCATGGATTGTATACGGACTTATGAGAACTGCGGATGCTGTATCTCCTGTTCCTGCACAGTCTGTTGCTATCTCCCTTATAAGTTTCATTGTGATTTATTCTTTATTAGGTGTTCTTGATATTTATCTTTTAATTAAATACGCACGCAAAGGCCCGCTTATGCCTGCAACTCAAGGAACTATCACTCAAAACGAAGATAAAGGAGAAGTAGCATGATTCCATTAGATATCCTACTTGGTACTTGGTTTTTCTTATGGGCACTGCTTTGGGCGATTTATTTTGTCCTCGATGGCTTTGACCTTGGTATGGCAATTATTATGCCATTTGTCTCAAAAACGAATGATGACAGACGTACGGTCTATAATTCAGCAGGTCCTTTTTGGGACGGAAATGAAGTATGGCTTATTACCGCTGGTGGCGTAACATTTGCAGCTTTTCCAACAGCATACGCTGTAATGTTTAGCGCCCTTTATGCTCCGCTTTTCATTCTTCTTTTTGCTCTTATTTTCCGTGCAGTTGCACTTGAATTTCGTAGTAAAGTAGATAGTCCAAAATGGCGTTGCATGTGTGACGTATATCTCTTTTTAGGTTCATTTTTACCAGCATTGCTTCTTGGCGTTGCATTCGCTAATCTCTTTATGGGCATTCCTATTGATGGAGATGGCGTCTACCATGGTAATATCCTAAAGTTACTTAACCCTTATGGTTTAGCAGGCGGAGTGCTTTTTGTGCTCATGTTTGCATTACATGGAGCTTTATGGCTCAACTATAAATCTGAAGGTGAACTAGCAAAACGAGCAATAAACCTTGCTTCTTTTCTATGGTATTTAGTACTTTCTGTAGTACTACTTTTCCTAGCACTTACAGATATATACACACAATTATTAGTAAACATCAACGCAACTCCTGTGTTTTATGTTTTCCTTATTATTGCTGTTTTAGCGCTTCTTGGTGTTCGCTTTACATTAAATTCTAAGAATCATTTCCTACCTTGGCTTTGTAACGCTCTTTTCATACTCTGCCTCACTCTTTTTGCAGTGATGGGTATGTATCCTGGCATTATTATTTCAAGTATTGATCCTGCGTTTAGTGTGACTGTATTCAATGGCGCTTCAAGCCATCTAACACTGCAAATCATGTTTATTGCTACCATGATTAGTATTCCTGTTGTTATTACTTATCAAATTTGGGTTTATTATGTATTTTCACATAAGATTACTCAAAAAGAATTAGCATCAGACCACGCATACTAAACTAAAAACGTTCATTGAAAATAAAAAAACCGCCATAATGGCGGTTTTTTTTATGAGCTTTGTTATAGGATTCTTTCTGGGGGAAAACCACATTTTTGCACCCTTACGAGTATAAAATTATCTAAGCAAATTCTTTGCTAAGATAATCTAATGAACAAAACGAGTTTTTCCCCCAGACCCCCTTTCCTTAAAAAACATTTATACTCAAATGTTCTATTGGAAAAGTTACCCCAAAAAAAACTTTTATTTCAATTGTCCAAGCAAAGTTTCTTTAATGCTATCAATTGTTCCGCTGCCATCAAGTTCAATATAAACTGTCTTACTTGTACCAGCCTTGACGATATCTTTAAAATAATACGCAGCGGCGAGTGTGCCATCTTCCGCATTATAATAAATATCATGGCGTTTATTGATAGCTTCAGCATTTTGGTCATCGGCTCTTGCGCTGAGCGCTCCACCACAAACACGGCATATATCGCCTTCAGGTTTAATAGCGTCAATAAAAATATTATTTGGGTGATTATTATTAGTAGCACAAAGACGACGCCCCATAATGCGATTACGTGCCACATCTCTATCAAGAATAATTTCAACTACATAATCAAGATCCATATTGGCAGCTTCGAGCGCTTCTTTTAGCTTGCGAGCTTGTTCCATATTACGTGGAAAACCATCAAGAAGCCAACCTTTCTCGCCTTGTTCTTTTAAAATAGCTAAAATCATAGGAATGGTTATTTCATCAGGAACAAGTTCCCCTTTATCCATATACCCTTTTGCTTGCATGCCAAGGTCAGTACCTTCCCCAATATGCTTACGGAAAACAACGCCAGACTCAATATGGGACGCGCCATATTTTGCCATAATAAGATCGCCCTGAGTTCCCTTTCCGCTACCATTTGGACCAAAAATAAGAATATTCATAATTCCCCTCTATTTTACTTGAAGTTTTAAATACAAATCACCTTGCCATTTTCCAATCTTTTTCCCCATGCCCTTCAATCGAATAGGCTTACCAGGTACAAAATCAGCAGGGAGTTTAATCTCTAATGTTTGTAGTTCTCCTGACCAACCAATACGAATTTGCAATCGCATTCTAGCACCTGCAACTAATTTCGAAGCAGGAAAAAACAATTCCAATTCATCGTTGATTTGATTTTTAAACCAACCAGAAAGCCCTTGTTTTATACCAGTAGCAATTTGACCTGTGATATGGCTTGAGGCGGCTTGAGCATTTTTATCCGTTTTAGATGAAACAGAATCCGCGCTAATCGTTTTTGAATGAGTTGCCCCAGACCTTTCTGCTCCCATATTAACACGAGCGTTAGGTTCGGTAAAGTTATTTTGCTCTCTTTTTCTTGCATGTAATTCGCTAGAAATATCTTCGTAAACTTTTCGAGCATAATCATCTTCTAAAAGTTCCTGCAAAATCTGCTCTTTAATATCCTCATCACCGTAATTTTTAGATCGATAATAAATTTTCTTATTTGAATCACTTGATGAAGCTGAAGAATTTTTCCCGTCAGGACCTACAGACCCCTCATGATATTTATTTTGATCCAATATTGGTTTACCAGCATTGGAATAGGATCTTGTTTTCTTATCTTGTTCTGCTTGTGCGGCATCTCGTTGTGCTGCTTCCCTTTTGGCTGCGTCTCTTTTTGCGGCATCTTTACTACGTTGCGCTTCGTCGGCCATTTGCTTCATAAGACGTTCTTTTAACAAAGCGTCTTGCTCCGCCTCTTTGCGTCTTGCTTCTGCTCTTTCTGCGTCTTTCTTAGCTTGACGTTTAGCCTCGTCTTTTTCTATACGTTCACGTATGCGCTCACGGTCACGCACTTCACGTTCAGCACGCTCAAAAGCACGTCGACGTTCGTCGGCTTCTTTTTCACGCTCTTGACGTTCTTTACGGACTTGTTCTTTCTTTTCACGCTCTTCTTTGGCCTTTATTTCTTCTTCCCATGCTTTTTGTTTTGCAGCGTCTTTCGTCGCTTTCTTCGTATTTGCTTGAGCATCAAAAAAGCTTGCTTTCGCACTTTTTTTCTTTTCTTGATCATTCAAATAATTAATAATAAAAACATAGGCTTCATTTAATTCATGAAACTCCGTATTAGCAGAGGCACTATTAGGATTGAGGTCAGGGTGCAACTCAAAAGCAAGCTTGCGATAAGCTTGCTTCACTGCTTCCATTGTAGAATTTTGAGGTATTTTAAGAATAACATAACAGTCATTCAAAGAATTTTTTTTACCAGCCATAAAAAACCTTATTTATCTCAATATAGTCATCACAAAATACTATTCGTGAGGGGGTAACTCGTCTTCACTGACAATCAAAGCTCGGCCATCAACAAGGGGATTATAAGCTAAAAGCTTATTTTCTACCAAATACGCATAACCGTCATGCGCAAAAAACGCATGCGAAACATCTTTTATAATACCAGGACAATCTTCTTTTGCCATTTCAAGACTCGTAGAATCAACAAGATTGCCACGAAAATAAGGCCATGCCCTACAAACATCAGGCCGTGCCTCATGAATAGTACAGCCTTCACCCTCTTTAAAAAAATAACAATAACCATCATCTTTCACAATAAGACAAGGCTTATCGTTCATGTTTTCTGTATATTTATTTAAAAGCGACTCTTTATCTAACTGAAAATACTCTAAAAGTCGAGGTAAATCTTTTGTGCCAAGCACAATACCCCCTCTTCCATAACAACAATGCCCACACATCTTACACGAAAAAGTCAAATCTGACATCATAACACCTTATAATATATACTATTTATTATAAATTAATCTTTTATGCTCTACTTCCATACACATATCTTCAACGACAGTAACACCAGCACCCATCATCAATTTACCAGCCTCTTCGCTCACAATACCACTTTGCATCCAAAAAACTTTTGGTTGCCATGTCGCACTTAGTATTTCTCGTGCATGCTCAACACAAGCGCTTGATTCTCTGAATAAACACACAATATCAGGGACTTCTTCTAAATCCAAAAGAGATTTATAACAAGGTATCCCCCATGCGCTTTGGCGTACAGGATGCACAGGTAAAACCCGATACCCCTTTGACAAAAGATACGCACCCACATGCTCAACAGGTGAACCCATCTTATCCTTAGCACCCACAATCGCAATGCTATGAGCATTCATAAAAATCTTACGTAAATTTTCATCAAGTATCATTTCAAGCGCCTTTTCATATTTCTCTATTTTAATTTAGCGGAGTGTACACTTTTCCTTAACAGCTTGCAATCAAAGACTAAGGCATTCTGAAGGTAAAATTAGTTTTTTTTGGGGGAAAGAAGTTTTTTTTGGGGAAATAAGATTTCTTCTTGGGGAAAAGGAAACTTTTTTATAAAAAAGTTTCCTTTCCCCCAAACCCCCTATCTTTCAAAAAACTTTATCGTTACAAGTTCTTATAAATATAGAGACTTTCTATCTAACATAAAAGGATTATTTCTATTTAATAAAACTAGCTATCTTTAAAACATTTGATTGTTGGAAATTCTTTGAAGAGGAATAAACCATATTACCCATAGAGAAATTTGATAAAACTTGACATTCCAAGCCTAAACTATTAAACATGATAATGTATAAGAATGTGATATTAGCTTATTTTCTATGGATATTTTACCATACATCAAATAAGTACCACGTAGTAAAATAGCCCTTTAATTCTTCCTATAAAAATCTAAAACCATTGAGGAGTTGAGTGTGGGTATTCCAAAAAAATTGGACTATAACAAGGCAATCTCTTGGTTTTCTATCCCTGAAGAGTATTATAACCATGCAAACATATCTCAATCTTCACCCAGCTCAATTTCATCAAACTCTGTTCCATTTGCCGATGTATTTTTCGTACATGGCACAGTACTTGAGGGCGAAGGTAAAACATTTCTTGATCCTCGCAACCAAAGACACAGAGAGTTACCGCTCTATCCACGCATGGCACACGCTTCGTGTTTTGAAAAAAACGCGCGAATATTTCAACCTCATTACCGTCAAGCTTCCCTAGAGACGCATTTTGATTCTTGGGACAATATTGTACTCGCCTATAAAACCCCCTTTGATGATATTATAGCCGCCTATACCGCCTACATGACAAACTGGAATATGGGTCGCCCAGTTATTTTTGCGGGCAATAGTCAAGGTTCTATTTTGATATTGGAATTATTAAAGCACTTATATCAAAGCGGAAAAAGCTTCGACCACCTCATAGCCGCCTACATTATCGGTTTCACCGTAACACCAGACGATTTAATAGCGTGTGGTTTACCTCTTTCTCAACATTACGACGACACAAAATGCATCATCACCTATAATTCATTAGCTCAAGGCGCAAACCAAGGCTTCACCCTTTTACCAAATGCCCTATGCACAAACCCTCTCAACTGGCGTACAGATTCTGAATACGCAGACAAAAGCCTGCATTTAGGGCGTGTCAATATTCAAACAGATGGCACAAGTGAAGAAATACCCCATTTTACAGATGCATGGATTGATACCAATACGGGTGGGCTTATTGTTGGTGCGTATACACTTGAGAACACTCCACCGCGCCAAGGCTTCCCTAGAGGGGATTTACATTCTTACAATTATGCTTTATTTTACAGAAACCTTGAAGAAAACGCCTTAATGCGGGCAAAAGCATACCATAAAAAGAATCAACTTATTCAAAAAGGTGATGGAACACTGGTGACTAAAACGCCAGAGTAAGACTATTTTCTCCATGTACCAGCAGTCCTTTGAGTGAAAATGGAATATCATCTTCACCAGAACAATTGAAAAAAACAAACAAGTACAACAATTAACAAAACCAATAAAAAAAATACATTTAAAAATATTCTACGGAAACTCCATGACCAAAAAAAGATCTCTTATTACGGGGTTTTGTCTTTGTGCTTTACTGCTTACAGGCTGTAACTATAAAAAATACGAAGTCCCCCCTCTCACTGATTTTGGCTTACCTTCTAATGAAATCATGCAACAATATGAAATCAATACAGAATGGTGGAAGGATTATAAAAATCCACAACTCAATCAACTTGTCAATATGGCTCTTATTAAAAACGCAGATATGCAGACAGCGTTCCTTACCCTGCAAAAAGCTTTTATCAATATAAGACAATCTGAACGAGCTTTGCGCCCTGTGCCTTCTGCTAATTTAGATATAAATGGACAAAATAGCACAAACCTCGCAACAGGTCACGACACGAAGAACACTATTGGTAATACTTTAAATAATAGTTTCAGTGCTAGTTTTATGGCTGCCCTCAATTTCGACCTCAGTTTTTGGAACACTCTCCCTCAGCTCACAGCGAGCCAATGGGCAGCAAAAGCAAGCACCGAGGATTATGAAAGCGTGCGTCTCGCCATAACTTTCGGGCTTATTGACGCTTATTTTACCTTTATGCATTACCAAAATGTTCTTGATTTGCAAAAAGAAAACATCATGTTTCTTGAGCAGGTTTTACAAACAACAAAACACGAACAAAGACTAGGTCGAGTAGACGGGCTAGAACCCCTCATCGCAAGACAGGCTCTCAATATCGCACAATCAGCTGTTATACAAACACAAAACGATATAAATGATACGCTCACCCTCATACGTAATTTTTTAAATGTGGATCACCTTGAAGAATTCAAAATAACAAATATTGAACTACTCAAGCAAAAATCCATCAAAGTAAATCTTGACGTCCCCATGGAAACACTTTCTTTGCGCCCTGATATACGCCGTGCAGAATATAATGCGTACGCTATGCTTTATTCACTCAAGGGAGTAAAAATATCCTCTTGGGCGCCGTCTATTAGTATAGGGAGTAGTCTTGCAGGTGCAGGAAACCTGAACTCTTCTTTAGAGGGTGCGCCTTTTTTTGATTCAAACAGTTTTAATCTACTGGGAACTATCAATATAAGTTTACCCTTTCTTCAATGGTGGAATCAAAAATGGCAAATAAAATCTATGGAAAACTCCATGGAACAAAGCCTTCTCATCTTTGAATCAACTATCAATAAAGCGCTCAACCAAGTGCAATTACTTTATTATTCCCACCAAAACGAGAAGCACCTTTTTAACCTCGCTCAAGAAAAAACAGAAATCGACGCGGGAATTTTTAACTATAGGAAAGAACGCTACCAAGCGGGCCGTGACGATCTCAAAGACTGGCTTGAAGCAAATACAAACGCTAACAATTCCCTAGAGAACTTTATACTCGCTAAGTTGCGGCTTATACGAAGTGAAAACTCTGTATTTCAAGCGATGGGAGGCAAAATTGCGAAAAAAATGGACAAGGATACAGAATCAACAAAACCGAAAAAACACATAATTATGCAAGCTAAATAATATAGTATAAAAATACATAGAAAATAAATAATACCTACAAAACAAAACACAAAAGGATATATCATGAACATAAAATCAAGCATCATAATCGGCCTATCCATATTATTAGGACTTTTTTGCATAAGCAATTCCCTTAATAATCAGTATTCAAACGCAAGCGAATCTGATCGAATCGTGAGTGTAAAGGGCTTTGCAGAAAAAGAAGTTCTTGCAGATCAAGTCTTATGGCCTATCACATACACCGTATATAGTAATGACCTTAAAAAGGCGGCTGAAAAGCTAGAAAATGATAGCAGCATCATTCTTAGTTTCTTGAAAAAATCTGGTATCAACGACAGCGAAATCATTATAACACAACCGAATGTAGAATATAAAACTTACAATTCCAACCTTATGGCAAGAAATTCAGAGAGCGCCCTGCTCGGGTCAAGCGCCGTTATGGATTCTCCTAAAATGGTAGGCACAAGCAACGCTAGCCAGCAAAAACCTGCAAGCGGAACAAATGATAAAGACATAAAAGATAAAGCGGACGAAAAGGAAAAGAAAATATATTTCACCATAAGTAAAAGCGTTGTTGTTAATTCTAAACAAGTGGACGTTGTGCTTAAATTGATAAGCTCCATTGGTTCTTTAGTACATGACGGTGTTTCCCTATCAGACCAATATAATTATTCACAAATAGAATATAAATTCACAAAACTTGACGAAATTAAACCACAAATGATTGAAGACGCCACAAAAAATGCAAGAAGTTTAGCAGAAAAATTTGCTCAAGATTCCAATAGCACACTCGGTAAAGTGAAAAAAGCAAGCCAAGGTCAGTTCTCTGTGAGATCCGAGGCGCACTACACACCGCAAGTTAAAAATGTTCGAGTAGAAAATTATGTAGAATACTATCTTGTCGATTAATATTTAATAATTACAGATAGTTTTGGTATTTTAGAATAAGAAAAAACATGAAAATGAATAGAAAAAAACATGAAAAGCATGTTAGAATTTTTATTTTTGGAATAAAACAGGAATAAAAATTGAAAAATTTTCACTTTTTTCAAAAAAGTACTTGCTATTCAATGAAATTTAGCCTAAATATTTTCTGTTATTAATGATTCACATTCTCAACATTGCTTGGGGTCCCATATTTTGAAGAGCAAAAACTGTAGTTTATTCTGTAGTTATTGTTTTTATTCAAAAGTCCATCGTGGACAGGGTGAAAAGCTTATAAGTGAGAATGGACGAAAAACCCTTGGAGGATAACATGGCTTATGTAAGCATGAAGCAAATGCTAGAAACTGGCGTTCATTTTGGTCACCAAACACGTCGTTGGAACCCTAAAATGCGTCCTTATATCTTTGGTGCTCGTAACGGTGTGCATATCATCGACTTGCAACAAACTGTTAAACTTTTCCGTACAGCTCACGACAAAATCGTTGAAACCATTGCAAATGGTGGCAAAGTTCTTTTTGTTGGTACAAAGCGCCAAGCTCAAGAAGCAGTTGCTCAAGAAGCTGCACGTGCAGGTCAACCTTACGTAACACATCGTTGGATGGGTGGAACACTTACCAACTTCGTTACTATTCAAAAAAGCGTTGATCGCCTTAAAAAGCTTGAAATTATGTTTGCTGACGGTACAATTAACCGTTATGCAAAAAAAGAAATCCTTACTCGCCAACGTGAACTCACTAAGTTGAACCTCACTTTGGGCGGTATCAAAAATATGGAAGGCGTGCCTCAGCTCGCTTTCATCATTGACCCACATCGTGAAGATATTGCAATCAAAGAATGTCGCAAGCTCGGTATTCCTGTTGTTGCTATTACCGATACCAACTGTGACCCAGACGTTATCGATTATATCATCCCAGGTAACGACGATGCTATCCGTGCAATCAAACTTTTCGTTTCTGCTATGGCTGATGCTTGTATCGAAGGTGATGCAATGAACAAAGATAGCGACGACGAAATGGAAAAAGCAATGGCTCCTGCTGAAGCTCAAGAAGCAGCTCCTGCTAAAGCTCAAGAAGCAGCTCCCGCTGAAGCTCAAGAAGCAGCTCCTGCTGAAACTCAAGAAGTAGCTCCTGCTGCTGACAGCGTTGAAGCATAGTTTTTGCCTTTACAAATAATTATACGTACATGAGAATTTCGTTCTCATAATTAATACAATGCCGTAAAGTCTATTTCTAAATTTTACGGCATTTATTCTAAATTTTAATTACGGAGATATAGAATGAGCATTAGCGCATCTATGGTAAAAGACTTGCGTGAAAAAACTGGCGCAGGCATGATGGATTGTAAGAAAGCACTTGAAGAAAGCGATGGCAACATTGAAAATGCTATCGACTGGCTTCGTCAAAAAGGTCTTGCTAAAGCTGCAAAGCGTGCTGACCGTGCTGCTGAAGAAGGCATTATCGCCCTTAAAGTTTCAGCTGACAATACATGTGCTGTTGCTGTTGAAGTGAAATGCGAAACAGACTTTGTTGCTCGTGGTGATAAATTTGTTGATTTTGCAAAAGCTATTGTAGAACACACTGCAAAGAACTTCACAGAAGATAACGCTGCTCTTTTAGCACAATCTTTTGGTTCTTCTACCCTCGCTGAAGCGGTTGGTGAAGCGGTTGCTGCTATTGGTGAAAACATTGTTATTGGTAGAGCTGTGAAAGTAGAATGTGCTAATGGCGTTGTTGGCGCTTATGTGCACTCTAATGGTAAGCTTGCTGCTCTTGTAGAAGTATCAGCTACTGCAAACCCAGAAGCAGCTCTTGAACTTGCTAAAAACGTAGCGATGCAAGTTGCTGCAGCAAGCCCACTTGCTCTTGGCACAAATGACGTTGACCAAGCTCTTTTAGATCGTGAACGTGAAGTTTACCGTCAAAAAGCAAAAGAAGACGGCAAGCCTGACAATATCATTGAAAAAATCGCTGATGGCGCTGTGAAGAAATATTGCAAAGAAATTTGCCTTATGGAACAAGCGTATATCCGTGATGACAAAATGAGCATTGCTGATCTTGAAAAAAGCGCATCTAAAGCCGCTAATGCTGAATTCAAAATTATTGGATTCAAACGCATTGTGCTTGGCGAATAGTTAGCTGTAATATCAAGCAAAAGTCTATTTATTTTTTTTGAGGAAGTTGAACTCCCCAAATCCCCCTCATTATGTGTTTCCCGTAAAGAACTTTTACAAGAAACACTAATATATGAGGTTTCCAAAGAACATCATGTCCTTTGGTGGAGAGTATGAGAGGCAAAGCCTCTCATATTAGAATACGTAGCTCCTAAATACAAATATTAAACCTTTTTGCTTGAAGTTTTTATAAGAATAAGGCAGGATAATACCTGCCTTATTTTGTAAGTAAGTTTTAGCAGTTTTTATTTTCATAACAGAAAACATCGATAAACATTAAAAAGCACGAAGCATATTATGGAAGATAATACTAAACTCACCGCATTGCTTATCACCTTAAATGGTGAAAGAGTGCTTGCTTCTTGCCTTGAATCCCTCTCTTTTTGTTCACGTATTGTTATCATTGATTCCTACAGTACGGACAGCACAAAGCAAATAGCACAAGAACATAACACTACTTTTATTGAAAATCCTTTCAAAGGGTATATGGAACAAATCCAATTCGGTATAGATTGGATCCAAAATAATATGCCTTCAGACTGGATTTTCTTTTTAGATTGCGATGAAATTTGCTCCTTAGAGCTCAAGCAATCCATTCAAACGGCTTTAGCCCAAGAAAACAACCCCATCTCCGCTTATCAGGTATCTAGAAGAACGTGGTATTATGATAAATTTATTACTCATGGCGGAATGTATCCAGATAGATTGTTTAGACTTTTTCAGCCAGCTGGCATTGAAATTTCCCAAAAGAATGGACACCCTGTCTATATTCCTACAAAGGAACACGCAGTACTTGAGGGAGACCTTTTACATTATTCCTATTCAGGCTTTGCTCATCAACTTGAAAAACTGAATATTTATGCAACACGGGGAGCAATCTCCATGAAGAATGCCGGCAAAAGCCCAGGCTTATTTGCTGCCATACTCCATGCAAAATGGCGTTTTTTTCATATGTATATAGTAAAGCGTGGATTTTTAGATGGAAAAGCAGGCTTTCTTTTAGCCATTAATATAGCGTATTATACATTTTTTAAATACATAAGAGTGCAAGAAGGCAATTGGGGCAAACCGTATGTCCGTAGTTTAAAAGAGCCCAATACTAACTTGCATCAAAAAGACTAAAGGAAAAAATATGAGCAACTTAACATATCGCCGAGTGCTTCTAAAACTCAGTGGAGAATCCCTTGCAGGAGAAAAAGGCTTTGGGATTGACCCTGAAACAGTCTCTTCCATTTGCAAAGAAATAGCAGATGTTGCTAGCATGGGTTTAGAAGTGGTGCTTGTGGTTGGCGGAGGAAATATTTTCCGTGGAATTTCTTCATCCGCAAAAGGGATGGACAGAGCCACAGCAGACTATATGGGAATGCTTGCCACCATTCTTAATGCCATGGCTATTCAAGAAGCTCTTGAAAAAATCAAAGTTCCAACCCGTGTACTTTCTGCCATAGCAACAACCGAACTTTGCGAACCGTATATTCGTCGTAAAGCCCTTAGTCACCTTGAAAAAGGGCGAGTGGTTATTTGTGCTGCAGGAACAGGCAACCCTTATTTTACAACCGATACAGCCGCAGCTCTTCGTGCTATGGAGCTTCGTTGTGAAGCTATTATTAAGGCGACAAGAGTGGACGGTGTTTACGATAAAGACCCTGAAAAATTTGACGATGCTGTAAAGTTTGATCATATCACCTATGAAGAAACCCTTCGTCGTCACCTCAAAGTTATGGACACAACCGCAATCACGCTGGCTCAAGAAAACAAAGTTCCCATCATTGTATGTAATATTTCTGGTGGTAATATAAAACGTGTTGTTTGTGGTGAAAACCCTGGAACCATTGTAGAAGGAGAATAAAATGGATAAAGATACCCTTTTGTTAGACACCGAAGAACGTATGGAAAAAGCTATCGCAGCACTTGAAAAAGAATTTGCTAAGCTCCGTACTGGACGTGCGACTACCTCTTTAGTTGATGAGATTAAAGTTGATTATTATGGAACAATTACCCCTATTCAACAAATGTCCTCCGTTGCTATTCCTGATAGCCGCACCGTTACCATTCAACCTTGGGACAAGAGCACAATGACTCTTATTGAAAAAGCGATTGTGGTCGCTAACCTTGGTCTTAGCCCACAAAATGACGGTAAATTGATTCGCATTTGTATACCACCTCTCACAGAAGAACGCAGAAAAGATATCGGTAAAGTATGTAAAAAATACACCGAAGAAGCAAAAGTTGCTATCCGTAACGTTCGTCGTGACGCCAACGAAGTACTCAAAAAGCTTGAAAAAGATAAAGCTATTAGCGAAGATGAACTAAAAAAAGCTATGGAAGATATCCAAAAGCTTACGGACTCTTTTGTTGCTAAATCTGACACAAAGAACCAAGCAAAAGAAAAAGAAATAATGGAAATCTAATTTCATTTTTATCTACAGACAAAAATGGAATACTTTTTTTGGGGAGTTAAACTCCCCACATTAGTTCTTATTTTCTTTTTTTAGGGAGTTGAACTCCCCCAAACCCCCACATTTATATTTTTTACAGACAAAGTTCACAAAAAACATAAATATGAGATGTTTAAAGACTACCAAGGGCGTACCCTTCGTTTAAAACCTGAATACTTCTTTGAATAATATTAACAAGATTAAAGAACCATGAAAAAACCAAAGCATATAGCCATTATTATGGACGGCAACGGACGTTGGGCACAAGAACGAGGTCTCAAAAGAAGTGAAGGCCATCTTGCGGGTGCACAGACTGTGCGTACTGTTCTTTCAGAATGCGTACGTCATGAAATCCCCCATGTCTCTCTTTATGCATTTTCTACGGAAAACTGGAATCGCCCTCAAGAAGAAGTCAATTATCTCTTTACTCTTTTTTGTGAATTTACCAATAAAGAACTCCCTCTTATGCTCAAAGAAGGCATTCGCCTCAATGTCATAGGAGAGAAAAGTAATTTACCTTTAGCTACTCGCAAAGCACTTGATTATGCTATTAAAAAGACAGCAAAAGGCACAAATACAGAGCTTACACTTGCGCTTAATTATTCAGGTTCTCAAGAAATAATACAAGCCGCTCGCAAAAGTGCTTATGAAAGCCTTTGCTCTCCTGAAAATTTAGAAAGAATCATCAAAGCCGCTCAAAATGAAGCGACTCTCAAAAAAGAATTTGCACGTATTTTTTCAGAAACAGACTACACGGAAGCGAACTTAAGAAAACACTTTTTTTACCCTGAGCTTCCTGACCCTGATCTTATTATTCGCACCAGTGGTGAACTACGTCTTAGTAATTTTTATTTATTCCAAGCAGCCTATTCTGAACTCTATTTCACCGATGTTTATTGGCCAGATTTTTCTGCACTTGATTTCAAGTTAGCACTTGATGTTTACGCTAATCGAAAACGACGTTTCGGCAAAATTGATGTTTAATTATAATTTTTGATTTTTTAGAATCTTTTATTCAAGTTTTATTATTTTACAAAAAAGCATATCTTCCCCTCTCACTTTTAGGAAGGAACTCATAATGGCTGAATCAAAATTCTCTGCGCTCAAATTACGTGTACTTACGGGTATTATCTTAATATGTATAGTAGTAACCGCTTGGTATATAGGAACATATGCGCTTTTAGCTCTTGTTTGCTTTATATCTATTGTCGGTCAAATGGAATTTTGTAATTTATTTATGGACAAAGACAAAAGAAAAGAGCGATACACTGCCGTTAGCCTCGGTTTGCTCTACATTCTTTTGGCATATTTCTATCAAGAGTCTATACAACATATCGCTTTTATTTTCCTTTTTCTTCTTCTCGCTCTTTTCTCGATGGTCAATTTTTCACAGGAAAAAGCCCTTGGGAACATGAAAAACACGTCTATCATCTTTATATCATTTTTCTATGTACCTGTTATTTTTTCCCTTATTCTCTCCTTCACTCCTTTTCAACAACTCATGATCGCATGTATTCCCATCGCTTCCGATACAGCTGCTTATTTTACAGGCGTTTTATTTGGTAAGCATAGAATTTGGCCAGCGGTGAGCCCTAAAAAAAGTATTGAAGGCTCATTCGCAGGGCTTATTGCTGCTATCTTAGTTGTGGTTTATTTTGGAATGACATATAATATTGTGGATACGCAGTCTCTTACCATACTTATCCTTATGGGAATTTTCCTTGGAGTATTCACCCAGCTCGGTGACTTTTTTGAGTCAGCATTGAAAAGAACGGCAAACATCAAAGATTCTGGGAATATTCTCCCTGGCCATGGTGGAATTTTGGATAGAACAGATAGCCTCATTTTCACCATCGCAAGCTTTGAAATATGTCATACACTTATTAAACAATTCAACTAAACAGTATTGATAAAAATGAATTATATTAGCAAACTACCTCAAACACAAGAAAGCTTAGGCGGACAACTCAATAGGAAAAAGATTGTTCTCATGGGCTCTACTGGTACCATTGGTAGAAACACCCTGACTATTATAAGAAATACGCCAAACCTCTTTGAAATTTACGCACTTGCTGGCGGAAAAAATATAGATCTTCTTGCAAAACAGGCCAACGAGTTTCGTCCGCAACTTATTGGTATTCAAGAAGAAAAAGATATCAGCGCTTTGACCAAGCAGCTCTCCTCTGATTATAAGCCACAAATTGTCTTCGGGAAAAAAGGCTATGCATTTTTAGCGTCTTTACCTGAAATTGACACTGTTGTTTCTGCCCAAGTAGGAGCAGCTGGACTGCGTGCCACTGTCGCAGCCACAGAAGCTGGAAAAAATATTTGCCTAGCTAATAAGGAATCCCTTGTTTTAGCGGGTGATCTTATCCGTTATTTGGCTCAAAAAAATAACGCGACCATTCTTCCTGTCGATTCTGAGCACTATGCAATTTTTCAATGTATACTAGCACAATACACCCATGATGTTTCTCGCCAATCTGACGTATTACAAGATAAACAGGCGCCTAGTAATATATATAACACCACGCCCACATCGACATCGGTATTTTCCCCTGTCATAAATAATTTTGATGCTTTGCCTTCCCAAAATTCTTACATTAAAAAGCTTATTTTAACCGCTTCTGGTGGTCCATTTCGAGGTAAAGACACAAACTTTTTAAAGAATGTCACCGTACAAGACGCCCTCAAGCATCCCAACTGGAATATGGGGGCTAAAATAAGTATAGACTCCGCAAGCCTTATGAATAAAGGGCTTGAAGTTATAGAGGCTTGTCATTTATATGGTGTCCCTCTTGAAACGATTGATGTGCTTGTTCACCCTCAATCCATTGTGCATTCTCTTGTCGAATGGCAAGACGGATCTATACTGGCACAGCTTGCCAGCCCTGATATGCGCCTGCCCATTGGCGCTTGTCTTGCTTATCCGCAAATGCTTGACACCAAAAGAAACACCTTATCTGCCCTTGATCTCACCAAGCAAGCCCTTACCTTTGAAGAAGCAAACCTCCACAATTTTCCTTGCTTACGCCTTGCTCGTGAGGCATTCACGAATAACGCATGCGTAGAACTCAATGCTGCCAATGAAATAGCAGTTGAGTTATTCCTACAAGAAAAAATTCCTTTCACAGAAATTCCCAATATGGTTGACCGTGTTTTACAAAAACATTCAAATAACTCTACTTTTGACTTTAAGAGCATGAACACGGAAGACGCTCTTTTACATATTGAAGAACGAGATAGAAGTGCGAGAGAAATTGCTCTTTCTTTTTAAGGAGCGATTGAAATTGTTCCTTCTTTTTAGAAGTATACCACTTTCTTTTTAGGGGGAGTTGAACTCCCCCTAACCCCCACATATGTGTTTTTTGTAAACAAAGGTTACAAAAAACACTAAGATATGAGCTTTCCAGCCAACCGACGGCGGCATAGCCGTTTACGTTTACGAACGTGACCGCTGAAAGAGAGTGGCATGAGAGGTAAAGCCTCTCAAATTGGAACGGCGTACAACTCTAGTTAAACAGCTCTCTCCTTGCTTGATTTTTCTCAAAAATTCATGTAATATACTTTTCGCCCATTGACGAGACAGTATTACATATTATCTTTAGTTTAGGATAATAAGCATACAACATTTTAAACTATTATAATTATATTCAAAATAATTAAGGGAATAATAAATACTTCTATGGAATCAATACTTAATGTTTTATCATACTGGGATTCAGCGCTTGCTATAACACTAGTGCTTGGCGGACTCATCTTTTTCCATGAGCTAGGGCATTTTTTAGCAAACCGAGCTATGGGCATTGGGGTTATCACTTTTTCCATTGGTATGGGGCCTAAATTATGGTCTTTTAAAAAAGATAAAACCGAGTACCGTTTGTCATGGTTGCCCTTTGGTGGCTACGTGGCTGCGGTTGGTGAATACAGTGATGAAGTGGAAGAATTAGGATTCACAAAAGAAGAAGCTGTTTATAATAGACCGCCTTGGCAAAGAATGATTTTAGCCTTTGCTGGCCCTTTTGCCAATATTCTTTTGGCATGGATTATTTATGTTGGTCTCTCTTTTTCCACAGGTTTAGCTATTCCATTACCTCAAATTGGTAATATTCTCCCTGATTCCCCTGCTATTTCTGCTGGTTTAGAAAAAGGCGACACCGTTCTTGCCATCGATGGCACTGCCTTGAACCAATGGCAACAAATTCCAGAAATTGTGAACGCTTCCAACGGAAAAACTCTCGATTTTGAAATATCTCGTAACGATGAAACTTTAAATCTTGCACTCACACCAAAAGAAATGACACGCACAAATCTTTTTGGTGAAGAAGAAATTGCATGGCTTATCGGTGTGCAACCTTTTGGAAGTGTGCGCCATGAAGCATTGACATTTAGCCAATCAATTAAACAAGGTTTTGATCAAACATGGACTATGATTACGCTTACCTTGACAGGACTCAAGAAGCTTGTCACAGGCTCTGTTTCTGCTGATGCGGTGGGTGGCCCTATCCTTATCGGTCAAATGATTGGTGAACAAGCAAAAGTAGGGCTTACTTCCCTTCTTTTACTCGCTGCGCTCATTAGTGTAAACTTAGGGCTTTTGAATCTTCTTCCTATTCCTGTTCTTGATGGTGGTATGATAGTTTTTTGTCTTATTGAAATGATTATTCGCCGCCCCGTTCCTGAATTTATTCAAGAAAAATCCATGCAAGTGGGCGCTTTTCTTCTCATAAGCCTTATGGTTTTTGCGACCTTTAATGACATTATGCGTTGGTTTGAATAAAAAACCAAGCCCTTTTTGTTTTATTATACTAAAGAAAAGTCCATGGATAAAAAATTAGTACTGACCATAAACTCCGCTGAAAAGCGCATGCAATTCTTGTTTTCAAATGAACAAGGGCTTTTGTATGCGGAAGACTTTGCGCCCAAAAAAGGCGGCACGGAACTTCTTCTTTCAAGCGTTTATGCGGCATGTCAAAAACTAGGAATTTCTTGCCACGAAATAACTCATATTGCGTGTGTAGTTGGGCCTGGTAATTTTATGGGTATACGTATAAGCGCAGTGACCCTTGCTGCCCTTATGCGATCCTTACCCCCTTTACATTCCAAGCCTCCCTATTTTAACAAACAATCCCTGTCGCCCCAAGATTCCGAGTCCTCCCAATCTACCCCCTCATCACTTACAGAGTCTCAAAGGCAACGTCTGCAAGCCCCTCTTGATTATTTGCAATGCATCGCCGCCAATATCCCTGCAAGGGAAGGTGAATGCGTGAGAGTTCTTACAAGCGCAACAAAAACGCATGTACATGCCTGCGATTATATTTTTGATAAGAACAGCATTCCGCAACCAAGCTCTACTCTTCGCCTTATACCTATTCCAAATTCTGAACAAATCCTGCAAGAATCCAATAAAGTTCCGCATGAATCTGATTCCACACACGCAGAAGCAAACGCCCATAATACCATAGAAAAAATCCCCACCTATATTATGGGTAGTGGACTTAGTACATGCCGAGAGTATTTCAAAGCTACATACCCAAAGACCCATGTGCTTTGCACAAGCTTTGATAATCCAAGTATAGATGCTTTATACCGCATGAGCACCCAAGCCCACTGGCAAGCGGAAGATATTACGCCTATTTATTTAAAAGA
>CAMQVJ010000020.1 GCA_947038175.1 uncultured Desulfovibrio sp. | reverse complement strand
TGTTTTTTGATTGAGCAGAGAATCTAGTCTTTCTTGAGCATCTTCTTTTCTTTCAAAAACGCCCTCATCATTAGGTTTATCATGAGTAGAATTATAAATAGACCCTGTACCAAATCGTAAATAGTCTATGCTTAATTTGAATTTATCATGTAGCTTCATAAGCCAATCAGAAGGAACAGACTCACGCCTTTTAGCATCAGAAATACTTGATTGTGAAATTTCAAGACGTTCCGCAAGCTCAACCTGAGTAGAGCAATTAATCGTTGCTAAAATACGCTTATAAATAATATCAAAGCTATCGGCTTTCACGCCCTTACTGGTACTTGTATCGTTCATATTACTTGCTCCTTACAAAATAATTTTCTCGAATCAACCCCATAAACTGCTGCCAAGTTCCATAAAAACGCACATAAACCCCTTGTATCATGATATTTGCACGCACATTATTGCAAGACTTGACATTAGCTTCATTTTCGATATGCTGATTTTTCATTATTGATTCATTCCTTCTTGGTTTGGATTGAAATCGCCATGGTTGCCGCCGTGGCGATTTTTTTCGTATAAATGCCCATATTGTTCTAAATGCAAATCCTTTGCTAGTTGCATAAGCTGCATGATGGCATTGAGCGCCTCTTGCCCTTCTTTCTCGATTCTTTTTATATCCCCCTGGCAGATGATGCCATCCGCAATATTACTCGCACATTCGCTTGCAAATTCCCCAAATTCTTTCACAGAAGAAACAAGCGATTTTGTAAGCACATTTTCACTCGTCCCCTCTCCATCCACCATGATAAACGTGCCACCAAGCCCACGGGCGAGATAATTCATAGGCTCGTTGCACTTTGTAAGCTCCATAATGGGCAAAAGAAATTCAACTCCAAGCTTATGCCCCTCTTGCCCTGAAAGCTCGCTCATAAGCGTGTGATAGGGCTTCCCAAGGCGCACGGCAATTTCCTTTATCGTCAAATCAGAATCCTTCACCGCTTGATGCAAAATAGATGTTATTGTCATGTAAAAACTCCTTAGTTATTGCGTGGATTTATCTGTTAACTGATATATCATCCATTATATCTGCCATAAGAATAACACTTTCTTCTCTTGGTTCAGGCAAGCTTTCTTTTGGAAAACCATACTTGAGAAGCTTATCGTAATACCCCTGTTTCATCTCCTCTTTTTGGCAAATAATGCAACAATTATTCACTGATATGCCAATAATTTTGGATACATCTTTCCATTTAAGCCGATGTAAAGCCATATGCGAGCGAAAGCGCCCAAACCTTGTAACACTCATAAAAATCCTCCTACTTGCTAATTTAACTAAAAACTGATAATGCTCAATGAGTATTTACCATGTGATTTCAGTTATGCTTTTATGTGGTAATTATTAAGTATACCGATTCTCGTGATTAGTCAACCGATTTTCGTGATTATTCACGATATACCGTATTTTATTTTTGTATTACGCTGATATTATAAAGGATTATTTTCATGAATACAATCCATGAAAGAATAAGTTTTCTTAGAGGAAACTTAAACCAACAAGAATTTGCCGACAAACTCGGCATAGCTCTTAACACTTACCGAAGTTATGAGAAAGGCAGCACACCACCAAACCTTGCATTCATTAAAAGCGTTGTTGCAAACCTCAATGTAAATCTTGATTGGTTTATATTTGGCGAGGGTGAAATGCTTTCCAAAGCAAAACCCACAAATGCTACGCTTGACGAATTAAAAGCAGAAATTGGCGAGCTGGAAAACGAACTAAAGCAAGAGCGCCAGCAAAACAGAAAACTTACTGATCAGCTATTAAACAATATTTCAAAAGACTCAAACAAGAACCACGAACAAACGGCATAAATGATATATCAGCAACCATTCTACGGTTTCGAGAAAAATAGACCTTCTACAAAAAGGATTTTCTATGTTCAGCAAAATATTAGGATTGTTTTCAAAGAAATACACTTTTTCAGAATCTACTCATATTCTTGCCAAAACAAAAATAGGCTCAGACAATATAGTCATAGCAGTTGACCCCGAAGAATTACCTTGGATGGATGTGGTTGAAAACGAAAAGCGTTATGGCTTGAGCATAAATAATTTGTACTGGGCAAAACAAGAAACCCCCAAAAACCTTGATGCCATCCTTGGATATATCAAAGAGAATACCCCTGCGTTTCGTTTCTCCTATAAGGGTAAAACTATCACCCTGGGAGAATGGCTTGCTGAAGATAAAACAAGAGACGAAGAACGTGTAATCACATGGGAAAAAGACGTAAAACCCTATATTGAACGGGAATTAGAAAAGCCCATCCCTGCGCACGTTACACAGCTTGACAAGAATAGCATGCATATATTTTATATCGACAATCCAGAAAACTGGATTTGCAAAGTCAAATACAGCAAATTTCAAATTTCATATATTGAACTACCAAGCAAGAATAGACTAACTAGAAAAGACAACGGCGAACTCTATAAAAAAGACCGTGAAATGCTTCAAGAAGCTTTTGGGCAAACGGTATAAAGTAAAACGGTACTTGCAACCATAATCAAATTTAAAGGGGAATAAAAATGGACTTATTAGAATTTACCGATAAAATTACTGGCTTGAGTGCTAAAATGCGTGACCTTAAAGAACATATCACCACTGAAGAAAATACAAAGGCAAGTTTTATCACGCCCTTTTTGCATATATTAGGCTATGACACCACCGACCCTAGAGTTGTTCAATTTGAATATACGGCTGACGTTGGCACTAAAAAGGGTGAAAAAGTAGATTATGCAGTTAAGCGTGATAATGAAATAATTATGCTTATTGAGGCAAAAAAAGTAGGCACCCCACTTGATGCAAGTAAAGCGAACCAACTATTAAGATATTTTAACGCAACCCCCACAGCACGCCTTGCAATCCTCACCGATGGCATTCGCTATGAATTTTATTCTGACTTAGATAAAAGCAATATCATGGATGACAAACCCTTCATGATTTTTGACTTTGATAATATTGAAGACGTTCTTATTTTAGAATTGAAAAAACTTGCAAACGACATCTTCAATATTGACATTGCCTTATCTGCTGCACAAGATTTAAAGCATGTGCGTCAAATAAAACAAATATTACGTAAAGAAGCAGAATGTCCAAGCGAAGAATTTGTTCGCCTTTTTGCCAGTAAAATATGGGAAGGCTCACTTAGGGCAAATGTTTTAGAAGATTTCAAACCAAAAGTACGCAGTGCCATGAGCCAATACCTCAATGAAGAGATTATATTGAGAGTACAAGGAATCACACGCCCTGCTACCACCATTACCGAGCCAGTGATAGAAGACTGCACAAACACAGAAAATCAAAGCCAAGCACCCGCCATAGAAACCACAGTAGAAGAAATTGAAGCTTTCATGATTGTAAAATCCATACTGCGCCAAAGCGTACCGTTATCACAAGTTGTCATGCGTGACCAACTGTCTTATTGCGGGATTTTGTTTGATGATAATAACCGCAAGCCTATTTGTCGCTTCCACTTCAATTCCGATAGGGTGAAATACCTCGGAACTTTTGACGCAGATAAAAAAGAAACCAAAAACAAAATTGAATGTGTAGACGACATCTATCAGTATGCAGAAGCTTTGCACGAAACCGTGAAACAATATATCGAAGAATAAAGACAATACTTGAATAAAAGGGTGTGCTTTTACAAGTGACACCCTTTTTGTTAAGCAAAGAAAAACCGAGCAAAAACTCGGACTAAAAGCAAATGGCAAGCTCTACAAAAGCGATTGTGTATTTTTGAAGAAAGCTTTTGAAGAAGTGGCGTAGATAAAATAAGAGGAGTGCCTTTGTATGGATGAAAATAGCACAGAGATAAATACAGAAAAATTTAAAGCATTGTATAGCAAGTTTAGTAAAATTACACGCGTTAATAACATGCTCCAAGGCGCTTGCGATCATTTTTTAAAAGATACTTCGTTTAATATCGACTTAACCAAAGTAACGATGCTAAACCTTTCTAATGTGTTAGCTAGGTATGGTAATAATATTAAAGAATTGAAAGAAATAGATAAAGAAGACGATGTAATTAAAAACAAATTATTTTTAGGCAAATTTGAACTTTTAGGTGCTAGCTTTTATAAAAACGCAAAAGAAAGTGTTTACTTTAATCTTTTTGAATCCCTCATTTTTGCCTACAATACAAACATAAACCGTTGGAACGAAAGCCCCAATATCCCTTCACAACGGCCCCAACCTGAAAATCCTATTATTCTGCAAGATAGTATACAAAGCTTTGAACGTGAAATGGATGAGTATAATACAGTTGGAAGAGCCAAACATTATTGGGAAAGCATAAAAAAACATTACAATAAAAATGTAGAAATCAAGGAAGAACTTGCGAACCTGTATTCAGAAAAAGGCATAACGTCCTTTTCAAAAACATATAACAATATAGCAACTGAGGAAAACACAGCAAAGAATTGGTGGTTATTTCTTACCGCTTTTTCTACTGCGATAGCTGTTTTACTCACAATGTCCTCACTGTTTTGCATCTTTTTCACCGAAAACCCTACCAATATGCTTGAACGCTTCCCTTGGACTATGGTTTTTGTTTTAGTGGCACTTTGGACTTCTCATAGATATTCTGCTGCTCGACGTAATCACCTTATCTATAGACATTTAGCAGCCACATTGACCACCTTTAAGACATTTGAAGAATCTGTTAGTGAAGAACAAAAAAGCCTACTTCTTTTTGAAATAGCTAAAGTGCTCTTCCCCCCTCCAATTGATAAAAGAACAGAGAATCAAAAAGAACTTGGCAATATGATTGACCTTGTAAAAACATTCAATCAGCAAGGGATTTTCAATTCAAAATCAAAAGGCGATGAGTAGGAAGAAATCAGAAATACAATTGAATGCGTGGACGACATATATCAATACGCAGAAGCTTTGCACGAAGCAGTGAAACAATATATCGAAGAGTAAAATACTTTATTGAAACAGGTATACTTATGATAGCACAAACCAATGACAATCAAGAAGAAAGCATCATTCCACTCCTACGCCATTTAGGCGATCACCAAATCACTAATATGAGCAATATTGAGACGATATATCAATATTGCTCAATAAATACATTCCATTCAATGATGAAGAATAAAGAAATATGGGCAAGTCATTATGATGCCATGAATGACACTCAAGAAATGGTATGGATTGAAAAATATATTAAATCCTTTTATGATAAAAATAAAGATATAAAAACACATTCAGCATTTGCAAAGGAGGAATTTATAAAAAGTTACTCCCCTTATAGGTACTTAGCCTTTTTATCATGTTTTTCTAGTGATAGGGATATGCTGAGCCAATGGAGAGGGTATGCTAATCAAGGAACAGGCTTTGCTGTAGGATTTAATACAAAAAAAATAAAAGATATTATTGAGACTCTAAGTACTCAAAATAAACAAATAGCTCTTTTTCAATTAGGAAAGGTTCTATATGACAGAAGACAGCAAGAAGGGTTGGTTCATACTGAACTGAAATGTGCTGCAGAAGGCAATAATCCTAGCGATGTACAATCTCGTCTCTCTAGTTTAGCTCCATTTTATAAAAATCCCGCATTTGAAGAAGAAAAAGAAACTAGGATTGTTGTTTCAGTAAAAAAAGACACTTCTACACTTTCACAGCTAAAAGGTGTTTCAATAGAATCACGAACGGCAAGTAATAGCATTACAACATACTTACCTATAAAATTTCCCATTGAAGCTATCACGCACATTACGCTAGGACCTCAAAACACAACAGATATTTTTCAACTTGAAACGTTCCTAACTATGAATGGTTATGATAAAGATAAAATAAAAATAGAGCATTCAATGGCAAGTTATAAAAGTTATTAGAGTGTAATTTTTGACAAGCAATATTATTTATAAGCTATCAACTTTTTAGATAGTTCTCAACAATAGCTGTAAGGGGCGAGATGAAAGAATTTATTGCAAGTTATGGGATACTGTGTACATCAATTTTCACAATAATCGTGGCGATAGGGATACCGTGTTATTTAGCTACTAAGCAAAACAAAATTGCTTTGTTTGAAAAAAGATATGAGGTGTATAAATCTTTTATTGACTTAGAATCTTACTGCTTACCCATGGAAAAACGAGAAAGAACCTCCGAGACCCTTTGGTGGACAGGGGATATCATGCAATTTTTAAACGTCAAACAAATAAAGCATGATGTTGAAGACCAGGAAGCGTGTTCAGAGACCTTTAGATCACTGAGCATACAATTAATGAAAAAAATAGAGACGACTGATTTATTATTTTTATTATCTAATCAGGATATAAATATAATTAATAGCATATTGCAGCAATTCAATAAGTTTTGCATTACCATACACTTTCTTGATTCCCTCCACACTAGCGATATAAATAAAGTAGGAGAACGAGTAGCTTATGAAATTCTACGCACACCAAATAACGAAAGTTTTGAAATACAAATCCCTAAGATAAGTAGAAAAGAGCTCGCCGAATCATATACTAACCATAGAAATGCATTAGTAGACCTTTTTGAAATTTATCAAAAAGCTAATATTTCACAAAAGTTACGAGACCAAATGAGACTAACTAAACCACCTTTTAAATGCTTTACCTGTATAAAGAGTATTTTCTGTAAAAAAGATTAGAAGAACAAAAAAGCTGTATGGAGTTTTGAAATTGCAAAAGAGCTCTTTCCCCTCCAATTGATAAAAGAACAGAGAATCAAAAAGAGCTTGGTAACATGATTGACCTTGTAAAAACATTCAATCAGCAAGGGATTTTCAATTCAAAATCAAAAGGCGATGAGTAGAAAATATACACACTTTAAAAGGCTGTAAAATCATGTCAAATTATGAAATATTTGCTCTTCTAATAATGCTACTGACTGCTTTTATAGCAATAGGTATTCCGTGGTATTTAGCTAATAGGCAAAACAAAATCGATTTGTTTGAAAAAAGGTTTGAAGTATATTTAGCACTTATAAATTTCCTTACATATTATAATAACCTTTTACTAAAAACAATTGCAGATGAAATCCCCTCTGAGCATAATAGCTCACCTGACACTATCGAAAATTATATTAATGAAAGAAATAAAGAGCAATGTGCTTCAGATTTTAGAATATTTTTAGGTACACAAGCTATGGGGAAAGATGTTTCCGATGTAATAAAGACGAAAAAAGATACTAAAGAAGAAAAAGTAGAGTTTGAAATGGCAATGCACCAATTACATACTCAATGCCTTGTGAAGTTACACGATATTATATTAACATTACACAGTTTAGAGTTTATCTTTCGTTTAACTATAGGCACAAATAAAAATATAGAAATATTTAATAAAAAATATAACTTGTACCAAGAGGGTATATTTGCCATTAAATTAGCCTCAATCTCCACGATAGAACAACAAACACTAATAACTAGTACTGTAGTAAAAAGAATGGAAGTTATTAAAGCTTTCAACAAGTTAGATATACAAGCCCTTATGGAGAATTTACAAAGCCAAATAAGACTAACTAAACCATACCATAAATGCTTTACCTGTATAAAGAGTATTTTCTGTAAAAAAGATTAGCAGAACAGAAAAGCTGTATGGAGTTTTGAAATTGCAAAAGAGCTCTTTCCCCTCCAATTGATAAAAGAACAGAGAATCAAAAAGAGCTTGGTAACATGATTGACCTTGTAAAAACATTCAATCAGCAAGGGATTTTCAATGCAAAATCAAAAGGAAATGCAGATTAGGAATAAGTAATTTCGCAACCAGTTTCTGCACTATTTATAAGAATTATCTAAGAATGAAAATGGAAACCATTAAGGCTTTAGGGCATAGGAGTAACAGATTATGTCAAAAGGAAAAAAATTTATAAAAAGTACAAAATGGAAAATACGCCAAACAAGCAAAGCACTCCTAAATGATGAAAGAATCCCCTCCTTTTACCATCCAGCTATTCCTTTTTGCCTTCGTTTTATCCAAATATTCATCATTAGAATGGTAAAAGAACAAAAGATATATATAACATTAGAACTTTATAAGGAAACTGCTTGTTGGACGTATGAGAATGACTCACTTATATGGCTATCAAAAAATGATTTCTATGGAGTAATAAGCCATTTGCAAAAACACGATAATAAACAGTTAAGAGAAATCCATACACAACTCCAATCAGAAATTGATATTTTTGACGATGCCCCACAACGTTTTACATATGATTACAGCATGTTTATATGCACAATTTTTTTAACTACAATTTATCTAATGTTCTCTCATGAAGCAATGCATGCACATATTAGTGCTAAAAAAACAATACTCAAACATTCTCATGAATCTTTTGAAGAAGAACTCGCCGATCAATATGCTGGTGATGCATCAAGGCATATAATTACAGGGTGTACAGCAAGCCTTATCAAGGCTTTTCCTGATTTGGACAAGAGAAGCTTTAAAATTACTATTATTTTAACAGTATTAACTGGTGTACTCTTCTTCTCTCGCTATATAACACGACCAGGTATACAGGAAACATTAGCTTATCCTCCTCATTCAGAGAGAGAATTCCTCGCCATTATAACGGCCATTTTAGAGAACGCAAATAACGAAAACGATAAAAGAGCTATGTATCGCAATGCCATAAAAATACACAGTAAGTTACATGAATATACACTACAAGAATCCCTGGAAAAATTTAACTTAGTTGCAACAAAATATGGATTTATAGAAGAGTAATATTTTCAAAACTTTCATTCTCAAATAACTTGGTTCTCATTCTCAAGTAGCTTGACAAATATCCTCTAAACTTTTATTAATAAAAAAGAAGGTGACAAGTGCTCTAACACTTATCACCCAATGGGCTAATCCCCTGATGTATCGTTGAGATTGATATTACATCAAAAAAGTATTATTGCCACTGTGAATCTGTTTCACGGTGGCATACTTCTTTAATTGCCTTTGACTAGTTCAAAATAAATGCAAGTATAATACCAGCAAATATATTAACAAGAATAGCAATTAGGAATTCTTTCATTTGCACCTCCTTGAATAATCCCCAAGGGGAATGTACTCTCAAAGGAACGCCCATAATTCTTATATAGTAGGTTATAAACTTTTCCAAGAATTTTCTTTATAGGATTTTATACCTCGCCTACTTGTTATTTTCAAAAAACCTAAGTTATAAAAAATGCTAAAACTCCCCAATCCCTACCTTATCCGCATTGCACATATTGAGTGCCTCTTTTAGCTCCAGCACGTATTCAATCAAGTCTTGGTTCGTTGTTCCGTTCCATTCAGGAACGGGCGTGGGCATTTGTAAATGTTTTGGCGTGCGAAGTTCTATAAGCTTTGTGATGGGGACTATTTCTTTTTTAGAAGCACAGCCCGTAAGCTGTAAAGCAAACAAAAGGCTAGTGACCATCAGCAAGGATATTTTGTATATTGTTTGGAATTTCATTTTTTGCCCATTCTTTGCTTTGTTCATCATGTGCAGCCGCCTCCTCGAGTTTTTCTTTATCGCCTTTGGTTTTATTCCTAAGGTGTTTTTTTGTTTCCTCAACCTGAAGCATGCTTTTATCCATGGCCTCTTGATGGGCAAGCAAGCTATCAATACTTATTTGCGAAGCTTCTGCGCTGTCTTTCCAAATTGCCCCTTCAAGCTTTTCTTTTTCAAGCTTGACTCCCAATGCGTCATTTCTCAAATAGAGCCAAGCAAGGCACGCAGAGAGGCAAATAACGAGCAAGCAAACACCCTTGCCCTTTATGAATGAAAACATCATGAGCCCCCAAGGTTTTGAGCATGAAGCCAGGCTTGCACGTCAAAGCAAGGGCAGGCTTTATTTGCAAAGTGATTATGCCCAAAAACCTTTATGTCTTTATGTTCTTTCATAAGCCATTTTATGAGCACCTTTAGCTGATCAAACTGCGGCTGCGTAAAATTATCTTCAGGAATCTTCACATCATCTTCACTCACACCGCCCACAAGACAAATTCCGATGCTATAACGATTCTGATTTTTACAGTGCGCCCCTGCCACCTCAAATGAGCGCCCATTTTCAAGCGTCCCATCACGGCGTATAATGTGATGATAGCCGATATCTTTCCAGCCATTGCCTTTGACGTGCCAATCTCTTATTTCTTCCACCCCAATATCCATACTTGGTTTAGTGGCACTGGAATGGATTATGATTTTATTTATCTTTCTCATTTATTATTCCTTTAATCAGCCTTTATTCAGCCTTTAATCATCTTTGGGCATGGTTTTATCCACACTGTTATCAAGAGCTTTATTGAGTTTTGTTTTGATTTTTATAATCAACCTGTCAAAAATGGATTCTAAAAATTTATTGACGCTAAAATCTGAATGAGCAAGATGTCGATTGATACTTGCAAGCTCAAAAAGAATGAGCAAATAAAGAAAGAGGTCGAAAAAGAACGCCCCATTATATTCAATGGTCATTCTGCCATGAAGCGCCACATCAAACGCCTTCGTCCCAAAGCCCACCACAAGCACACCAAAATAAAGGCTAATGACTTTCTTTATGCCTTTCCATGCACGGGACCAGGAGAACTTTTTTGCCTTGGTTGCGTCCAAAATACCTAAAAAAAAATCGGCAATAAAAAGATATTGCACCATGAGCAATAAATATTCACTTGCACCAAAATTATAGCTCATATAGGCAGCAAAGGCGGCGCAGGAGATTTTTGCTGCCAACTGTTCAAGGCACGAGATGCCAAGCTCATAAAAAAACCGCATAATAATCCTATTTTCTATTTCAGGTGGGAAGTGATGCACGTGCCCTGTTTACACAAGGCTCGGCGCTTTTTGCTCTTCTGCTTGGCTTTCTGTTTGGCTTGCTGTTTGACTTGTTGGGCTTATGGTATTTTCAAGAAGGTGTAATTCCATGCGAAGCGTGGAAGCGGTTTCTTCAAGCCCCGAAAGGGTAGCGAGTTCATCTTCAAGCCCTGCGTCTGTATCAAGCGTATTTGCTTTATTGTAGGCTCTTTTGACTTCAATGCTTCTTGTTGGCCTCATTGATTTTGTATCAATATTACTAAGCTCGCTATGTATCTCTTGAATGCGAGTGGCAGCAAGTTCTTCAGGTGTTTTCTCTGGCGCTGGTGCATCGTCAATAATGCGCTGCGCTTCCCACATGTCCACGAATGGCTTGACGTATTGATCATATTTATCAACGCCAAAAACATGGTTATGGGCTTCCCCTTTTTCTGTGCACTCGCAATCGCCTGCGCCGTTATGCCATTGCAAAGCACGCAAGCCCTCGTGATGTCCTTCGGGCATGGTAAAGGCTGCTTGTGTGATTGAGTTGTCTAATTTGATAGCACGGCCATCAACAATAATAAGCCTATCGTCCACTATCACCGTCACATCTTGAGCGGTCACATCTTGTTTTGTTGTTTGCTTTTTCATTATTCTAGTCCTTTTTTCTGAGTGCTCATTCTAAGCACTGATACCTTTATGATGTATTTGCACAAGTTCATTCTTGCCATGAGCCAAATTTACAAATTGAACTCGGTTTGCTTCGTTTTCTGCGATGTTCTCGGATCGTCCTGCGGACACCTCAGCGCCTACTTTATTAACTTCGCCTGCAATGTGTCCAAGTGCGTTGATATTCTCCGCAAGTAACATAGGGGTAAGCGTCATAGAACAACCTTTCATGTTGGCTGTATGCGTGTCGTCACCTCTCGTATATTCAACCCACCAAGCACAACCATTCTTTTTATTATGTTCTGGACACTCAAAATCTTTTTCAGCATTACTTTTCAATGGACAATTCATTTTATACCTCGCCCATTACGACTTCTGAGAGTGTTACGGTTGTTTCTGATTTTTCGCAGATTATGAAGTCTACGTACTTGACAGCTAAACTAAGACTCGCTGAACCCGATAACCCAGTTGAGCTGTGTGTGTGGGATTCGGAAGAGCCTGTGTAAGATGTCAGGTTGGAGCTAGAAATCCGACCATTTACACCGACAGGGCCAGAACCCCACTGTAATTTAACAACTTCATAAGTAGCAGAGTGCCTATGGCTCGGCATCTGTGCTTCGCTAAGGGTTGTAGCGCCTACGTCACCAATGATAGATAAATTAACCTCATGATCCTTAAACGCTTCCTCAAATAACTGCGTGCCACCAGTTGCTACGGTGTCTCCCGTGGTGAATCGAATCGTTGCGCCTTCGTATTGTGGGTCAACCAATTTAGTCCAACCTGTAGGTGCTGACGCTTGATTGAAACTTAGGTGTGTACCTGTTGGGAAAGCTTCGGGGAGGTTCTTTCTAATAATTTCTTGGATAGCTGACAAAAGCTGTGTGTTATCCGTTTTATCAAGCTCAATTTCAGCGCCCTCAATAACACCTGAAATTTCCTCTTGCACAGCGTTCGCCCAGTCATACGTGACTTGCGTTGATACTTGACCTCTCGCAGGGTCACCACCGCTAAAAAAACCTGCCATTTGCCCAACGGCCGTTGATGCTGGTAGTACCTCAACAGCCCCATATCCATCAATTCTATGCATAAAAACTCCTCTCTTTCGCCTTTTTTATTTAGTCTTATCCGTATTCTCTATCTCATAACCAAAAAGTATGATGATATGAGCAGGTTTATCACGATTGATAATGCACTCAATCACCTTATCGCCCCACGTTGCCAATCTGTCACCCACTTGGCTATCACCCGTTTTAAAATAGCGAATTTTACTTTTACCAAGGTGTAATAAAAACGTAAAGCGCCAACCTGCATGGGCATCTACTACCCATTGCGGTGGCTCTTTTTTGCTATCCAAATTTGCACCGCCAGGGGCATCGTTTAGCGCATCACCAACGCTGGACACATTGACTAGAAACGGGGTAAAATCTTCAATATACGCATCTTCATAACCAAAAATCTTGCAAATCTCTAAAATGTATTTGCGATTGAAGTTTTGCCCACGAATAAGCTTTCTAAGCACAAGCGCCCTGCGCACTTCAAGGGTTTGCTCTTGCCCCATACATTCATCAGGCAAACCTAAAACACGTTCCCAATCTTCCAGCATTTCAAGCGAGTAGAGCGGATTGACTTCTTTTATAAAACGATAATTTTCAGCGTCGAGCCTTGCTAGTTCGTCCGCTTTGGCAAGCAAAAACTTTTCAAAATTTGAATCCCTTTGCACTGTCCAAATCTCGCCCCTAGGGAGCAGGTTTTTGAGTAGCTCTAAATAATCTTTTGCTGTCCTCATGCGCTTGCCCCTCTGACAATCACCTCACCCAAAACCAAAAGTTCATGAGCTTCAGGAATCAAGTTATTTGTGGGAGAGATAACGGTGTGATCATGCTCACCCGTTGTGATGGAAACCGCTTCACGAATATGGGAAAGAGGGAGGATCTGCCCTAAACCGCTCTCACGGATAAATAAATCTTTGAGCTCAAGCTTTATGCGCAGCGCCAAAGCCTCATTATAAGGGGTGACTATAATATCAATGTCCACGGGCTTTTTTGCAGGAGCAAAAACTATAAGCGCTGCGGATAAGGGGCGCACCAAATCCACATAATCTTGCACTCGTTTCACCATTTCTGCGGTGGGAATAATATCGCCCTCTATACCATCACCAGTATCATCACAGACAAAAGATAAGCCTATAGTGCCAACACCAAGCCATAAAGGCAGAGCCCATGCACGAGTGACGCCAGGAACTTCTAAAGCCCATTTTTCATAATCCGATTTATTGCCACCCATAGGAGGCTTGCGCATAATAAGCAAAAGACGTTGGCGCAAACTGTCATCATCTTCCACATCCGCAGCGCCCGATATTTTTTGAGACGTGAAACTATTTTCAACCCCAATCACAGGCGAAACAAATTGCAAAACTTCACCAAGCTCAAGATTCAACGCTTGCCCTAAATCTTGTGAAAGCACATCAAAAAAATACGCCCCTTGCTTATCGGGATAGCTATCCTCAAGCACCAAATAAAAATCACCCATTTTTGAGCGTAAAACAGTATCTTTTTTAATATGCGATGTCGTTGTGCCTTTGCCCCTAACTTTGCCTTTTGCTTTTGATCCAGGCTTACGTTTCACACCCCAAATAGATGCCCAACGCTCTAAATAAACCTTATTGGCAGTATCAGGAAACGCTTGCTTATGCCCCCATTCAAAAAAAGAATATTGCAAGTGACAAGCACCAGCGTAAACCGTAGATAAAACCTTGAGGACAGAACGAGATAAAAAACTTTGACCATCTAAAAGACGGCTTGATAAATCGTTTTCTATGCGCTCTTGCAGGCGTTGTAGTGTCGGACGAAAAAACATATAATACCCCTCATTTAGGGTTTCCAAAGGGGATTATCCCCTTTAGTCGCCAAAGGCATTTCTTGAAATTTATTAGTTTAGAAGCACAGCCTAATTTATTGACATTTGAAAAGTCCACGCATAGCTCACATCAAGCTCTAGAGGTAATGAATTAACATTTACTTCAAGGTTTACTTTAAGATTGAGCATGCCCATGGCAGGGTTGAGCGCATCCACCGTTACTTTTGAGCAGTAGCCATCACGTATAAGCCACGCTAGGGATTCTTCTGCGTATTGTTTAGCAAGCACAAGCACCCGTGGGAGCTGTTTTTCTCTTTTGAGTAGCCATAACTTTGAACCTATACTTTCAGGATAAATGGCATCACCCCAAAAACCTCGCAGGTCAGGTGTTTCTTGCCCCACTAAATATTCTGGCGGTAATTCATCCGCATTATCCGCCCGTTTATCTGTAAAAAGGCTCACGAGAACAGCAGTATAAAGGCTTTTGTCGCCTAAAATGTCATTGTCTTGCAGGGAGATATCGCTTATGCCTTTATCAAGCTTTAATAATATATCCATACCTTATCCTTTCGGCACGCCTGACAAGTCAGGGCCACTTTCAACGCCAGTATGCACGTGTTTTTGCGAGGATATGGAGCCAGCTTTGATATCATCTACGGCAGAAATTTTACTGCTAAATTTGGCGTCTGGCGTAGTTACATCAAAGCTTGAAGAATTGAGGCTAATGGCACTTGCGTTTACGGTATATTTATCCGTGTTTATGGTGACATCAGTGGCATTCACAATCACTGTTTCAGCGTTTACTTCAAGGGTTTTGGTTTTCACCTCAATACGATTTTCACGCATAAGATGTATATAATCGCCCTCATCGGTATAAATCACCACTTCACCCTCTTTAGTTGCTTTGAAACGATAGCGCCTATCATCCACAACTATGGCGATAGGGTGCGAGCGATCAGCACCAACACTTAAAATTATAGCCTCACCGCCTGCAAGCACATGCGACGTAAAACCGTAATTTTGAAAACGCTCTACATCGTCCAAAACTTCTTCTTCAAGGCCTAAAACTTGGATTGTCTGCATTTTCTTTTCATCGTTGGTGGTGGAAAGCTCACTACGCAGAACCAAATTTCTTGCAGTAGTCGTATTTTGTTTATCTAAATTACTCATACTTTCCCTTTGCTTATTCTTTGATTTTCTGCTTTCGCTGATTGCGCCTGCTGTACGTATAACGAAAGATTGCCCCCACCCGAAGCACCTGAAGCTGAAGCAGAACTTTCTACTGGCTCAGGGGCATAAGCGTCTAAATCTTTGAGTGATAAATCCGTAATAGAGCCACCAGAAAGGGACTTTGAAAACGTGGTGCTCACTATGAGCAAATCTTGCTCAATACCTAAAAAGGGTAGTTTGACAAAAACAGTTTTGCCAATATCCCAAAGCTCACCACTATCGCCCCTAAAGCCTTGCACTTTTACAGATAGGCTCACGCTTTTAGCCCTGTTCACCTTGCATTCCCATTCCGCACGCTTTTTCATGAAATCAGCATTGCCTTGCTGACTTGCACGCACAATAATAGGTTTATAGCGTTCAATTTCGCTATCTTTCACTTGCCCCTTGGTAGAACAGGCTTTACCAAAAACATCATCATTGCCTTGTTGTTGGCCGTGGCAGATATAGCAAGAATAACGCTCTTTTGCGTCCATTGATAATTGAGCAGAAAGCACATTTTCCCCCTGCACAATCCCAGATTCCATACGCTCATCACCTAATTTTGTAAGCACAAAATCACCTTGCCTATTTGGCACGGCTAAAAGCTCTCTTTGCTTGAGCGCACGCACAAGCGCATCAAAAGCTTTTTCCCCTGTTTCAAGCTTGAAATTAGGAAACACCGCCCCTAAAACGGCGCTTGAACTTGGTGACACTCCAAAGGGTTTTGATAACTCGTTTGCAATATCTAAAACATTCAAATTTATAAATTGGCTTGGATTATGGACAGCGGAGCAGTCAACCAAATCTGCGCATTTATCACGCCCTGAAACGCTGATACTATGGCTTTTTGCGTCAAAAGAGTGGCTTACCGTGTCGATATAGCCATTTATAATTTCTTCATTATCAAGCAAAATTTTAGCACTCATGCCACAAGCAATGGGTAGCCTTTTTTGTTTTTCTTCCCATTTATTCGTAAGCCCAAGACTAAAACCACCAGCGATGGCCTCTATTGAGCGTGTAACTTGACAGCTAAACCAACCCTGCCAGTCAATGCCGTCAATTTGCAAGGAAACAGTATTCTTAGGCATTATTCACCACCTCAATATTTACCCCTGCGGGCAAAAAGCCAGGGTGCTCAATATCGTTTCGACTTGCCATGTTTGATTCAGCGGAAATATCTGCAAAATAAAACCATGATATATCTAAAGCAGTGCGGGCTTTTTGGTGTGTAACCATTAAAACTTGTGGCACTTTACCCAAATTTTCGGCAAGTTGACGCATGGCAAGCACACGAAGCTCAATAAGCTTTTGAAAAAATTCGTCATTGGCATCAAAACTAAGCTCATCAAGTAAGAAAACAAGGTTTTTACGAATGATTTTAGCCTCTTGCCGTGTTTCAGGAATATAATTTACTAAGCTTTGCATACTGGACACCACGCAAAGCTCTTTTGTGGCAGTCTCTAAAGCCTTTTCACTTTTTTTGATTGCCAGTGTGGACGTGCCAGCAAAATCAGGTACCTCAATTTTTGGCAATTCTTTAGTTGCTGCTAAATAGGTTTGAGGGCTTTTTTGCTCGCCTGCGCTTCTAAAACTATCCACAAATGAATGGGCTAAACCTGTATTTGCATGAGCCATATTTTCAATTTTTGTTAAGGGCTTTGTCACCATGGAGGCGGTATTTTCAAATTTTGTAAGACAGTCACCAGCAAAGCCCATAACTTTATCATGCACATGGGCAATCATGCCATCAAGTTGCAAGGCTTTCGCTAGTTTAGCCTCAATCTTATCAAATAATGAATTTGATTTTTGAGTAAGTTGGTGGGCAATGTTTGGTTTTGCGCTTACTTGTGATTTGCTATCACTATCAACACGCACAAACTCTAAGGTAAAAATGCACATACCGCCATTTTCCGCAGTATGTTGCACTTTTACAGGGGAGGAAAGGGCAACTAGAATACTCCCATAATAAGGGTGTATAAGCGTTCCTGATCCTTTTTCATTGAGAGCATTTTCTAGCGCTGTGCGTTTATCAAAATAATCTTTTCCAATCACATACGCCGAAAAGGCTATTTTACGAGTAATAAAACCCATATCCTCAACATAAGGATTTTGGCGCATGGGAAATTCATGCACCACAGTGCGACGACCCATTTCATCATCAGAAGAATTTATAAAAAAATCTACATTGCGAAAGCTTGCAGGCAATAATGTTTCTCTCCAATATGTCATCTCTATCCCCAATTAGTTTGATAACCAAGCCCCGACTGATCCACGGTGACACCCTTCGCATTTTCACCGCCAAGAGCAGTGACTCCTTCAGGCAATATCAGCCTAATTTCACTTTTTTCAATTTTTGTTTCACTTACATGACTGCTTGCGCTTGAAGAAGTGAGAGGAGATATGGGCAGTGCTTTTCCAAAACCTTGCTGACCTTGTGACGGCATCGCTTGACCAAAAGGATCACTTGCATAAGAATCTAATTCTGACTGCTCAAGACCGTCTGACATCTCAGAATTAGCAACGCCACCATGTTTTTTGACAAGCTCATCCTTATCTAAAGCGTCTAGTTCACTGCTATCAACTTCAACATCAAATTTCATGGATTTTTTATCAGTGCCAAGCCAATCAAATATAAAATCGGGAATGCCCTCAATAATCGCATTAATAAACTTCAAAATGGAATCTTTGAAATAAAGAAACGTAGCAATAAGCCCAGTAATAAGAACAATTGCCCCGCCGATAGGGTTTGCCATTAGCACAAGACCAAAAGCAAAAATTGCTTTACCAGCAATAGCAAGTGCCAATATAAGTGGCCCAGCTAAAACCGCTGCCATTATACCAAGGGCAACTTTAGCTCCTCCCAAAAATTCAATGGCAGGAGCAAGCCAAGAACAGAGTGTGGCTATGGCAGAAAATACGCCAGATATGCCTTCAATTATAGCAGGTAAAGCCTGCCCAAAAGACTGCACCCATTCAACAATTCTCTGAGTGACAAGTGCTTTATTCTCGCCTATCCATATTTTTAGTTGCCCCATAAGCGCTTGTATATGAGGCATAAGAGCAACCCCAATACTTTGCGCAAAAGATTTTATTTGAGACATAAGCTGTGCAAGGCTTGAGGAAAAACCTTTTGAGGCAGAAATGGCATCATCACTCATAATCAGCCCTAAATTATGAGCTTCTTTTCCTAAATTCTCTATTTCATTTGAACCTTTTGAGAGCATAGGCAACATCAAAAGCCCTGCATCACCAAAAAGTTTTATGGCAATGGCGCTTTTAGCTGGCCCATCTTCCATTTTTTCAAAAGCATCAGCCATTTCTAAAAGCACGGCATCTGATTTTTTTAGTTTTCCACTGCTGTCTTTTACAGAGACACCAAGAGCGTCAAACGTGGCAACCAAATCCTCATTACCACTGCCAGCCTCTACTATATGCTCGTTGAGCGTCGCCATTTGCATGGAAAGTTCTTCAGCTTCAAGCCCATTCATATTGGCTGCATGATGCAATTCTTGCATGCGTGTGGTACTTACACCCGCCGCCTGCGCAAGCCTAGCAAGCTCACGCCCAGACTCCGCAACCTCGGTAGTGAGGGCTAAAATGCCCCCACCTGCAAGACCACCAGCCACACCAAGCCCACCAAGGAGCGAGCTTGCAGAACCTAAAGCACTACCAAGACCGCCAAGTTTTGAACGTACATCGCCAACGCTAGAGGATAACTCTAAAAAACGACGGCTAATCCTACTACCACCCATTCGTTCAAGAGTTTCTTTTGCCCTATCTGCCACACGCATAAGCTTTTTAAAGGACGCACTAAATTTATCTTCAGCGTGTAGCTCCATATCGAGTTTAACTTCTGTTGACATACCAATCCTTTCTTATTTTTACTTGCTTACAAGTCGTTGATGCTCGGCAAGGTTTTTATACCAAAAATGCACATCTACTGCCGTCATTTCATAAATATCCAACATGGAAAAATGTAAATAAACAGCAAAATACGTGATTATTGTTCTATAGTTGGAGGGGAATCGTCCAAAAAACCTAGCACTATATCAGCAACTTTTTTTGCATCAACAAAGGAGAGCTCACCTATGACAACTGGAGTTTGATTGCAAAGCCTGCCAGCCACAGAAATAAGGGCATCTGTTCCCAAATTATCAAGTTTGATACCTTTTAGGTGTTTTACTTTTGGTTCAACATCAAAAATAAACTCTTTAATAACAACACCACCCAATTCTATTGGGTGGGTAAGTAAAACTTTGCCATATATCATAATTTACAGCTCCTGTGCTTTCAGTCTTGATTCAAAGCGCACGCCAATTTCAGCCTCTGCGGTGCTTGGCGTACCCTCTCCAGCATACCAAGCATTAGAAAGCACAATGGTTTTTCCATTTGCAAGATTCAGTGTAATAGTTGCGCCGTCAATAGTGGTCAATTCATCTAGTTTGAGGGTTTGAGAGTCAGTAATTGCCCCCTCAATAAAAGAGACTTGTGGCGTTTCTTTATAGCCGTGCGTGCCATCTGCGCCAATGAGAGGCTCACGTTTTGGATTGCCAAGGTTATAAGTAAAATCCCCTTTAGCCTCTTGCATAACCCCGTCAAATTGCAGATATAGAAGCCCTGCACGCCTGTTTGAAATAGACATATTTTTCCCTTTGTTTTTGTATAAATAAGTGATTTTGTTTGTTAGCAATAAAAAACGAATTTGATGCCGCTAACAAATAAAAGAACCATATTTACTTTTTTATAAATGAGTAATTTTGTTTGTTAGCAATAGAAAATAAGCTTTTTATGATGGGAGCGTTTCGTTTGCCTTAGCGAATATGCGAAGCTATAAAGCTTTAGGCAGACTAATCCAGTACACCAAGGGCAGAATGCCCGAAAGAGCTAAAAGCTCTGCAATGGGTACATAAGGTACGTGACCTGAATAAAAAACGAATTTGATGCAGCTAACGGGCAAAAGAATCATTTATAAACGGAATTGAATTTGCGCTGCGCCAAGGCGGAACTGATTAACCAAGTCAGGAGTCATGCGCCAGTCAAGACGGTTTGGATCAAGCGGATTACGCTCACAAATAAGCCCCTCTTTGAACATGCTCATATTTTCCACAAGCCCTAACTCAATCCAATCTTGACAAGCAGAAACAGCTTCAGCCTTGCCGAGTTTTGGAGTCATAATTGCTTGCCCTGGCGAAACTTCACTTGCATCAGTAGCAAGTTTATGACGTGGGTATTTGCGCAAAATGCGCGCCCTAAAATCAAAGCGCAAATAAGACAAAGTGAGCTTAGTGTTTACATCAAGATAGGATGTATCATCAGCACCAGAAGGTGATTTTTGATAGTTGGTGATGACACGCTGAATTTGAACTTTGCCACCAGCGTCAATTTGAGTGGTTGCTATACCGCTATAAAGCAACTGATTTTGCTCATACATGGTGAGCCTATCATCTACTTTAGGAGCTAAAAGCCCCGTCATTGCAAGAGTTTGAAAAGGGCGTGCAGGGTCAATGCTACCGTAATAAGCAACATTACCAGCGATGGACGCTGCACGCACATAAGGCAAGTCAGGAGTTTTGCAATTTTCAATAATCACGATATTTTCATAATTACCTTGCTCGCCCTCTTCACCAAAAGTCACAAGCTCGCCAAAAGTTCCCGTTCTTGCGGTGATACAAATACCGTCAATGTGACGCAATGGGCCCCAACGATCAATAAGCTCATCTTCCATAACACGAAGATTTGCACGGTCAGTGTAAGGCATGGAAATAACGTGATACCAATCATCACCCATGGTGGCGATTACTGGCGTGATGTCAGGATTACCAGCACCACCCGAAAAAGCTTCAAAATCAATGCTTATACCGCTTGGCTTTATTTCGTCATAATAAGAAAGACGCAAATCAACCTCATTGCCCACTTCACCCGCATTTTTAGCCGTCAAAATAACTTCGCCTGCGTTTGCCGTGGCTGTCACAGATAAAGACGTGAGGGCATTAATGGCAATAACAGCGCTATTTGCAATTTCACTTGCAGTATTGCCAATCATCGCAGGGATTCGCACGCTTTTACCGCCGATATAAAGCATGAGAGGCGCAGGGATAGTCACTGTGCCTGCAATCATCATTTTAGCGCTTGCTTTTACGCTCGATGCGTCATCAGCAAGAGCGATGCAATAAAGCTTAGTTATCATATCTTGCTTACGATACGCATCCACCATCAGCGCAAGGTGTGAGCCAGCACCATAAAGCTTAACCGCATCTTCATAAGAAGATACAATTTGTGTATGTTCTGCTTGCGCAGTACCAGCAAGAGTTTTTTGACCGATGAGTAAAACCTTATATTCCATTTGCGTAGCGCCTTGCATGGCCATGGAGTTATTAAACTCCACAAACTGCGCAGGCGCACGATAATTAGTGGGAATCTCATTAAAAGAAATAGCCATTTATTTTCCCTCGCTTACTTTTTTTTCAGCATGAGCAGGATTTGTTTCCACGACATCGCCATCACGCAGGCGCCGATGCCAAAACGCATTTTTAGGCACAAAAGCACCCTTTGCACACAACTTTTCACCAGTTTCGGGAATAGTGAGCAGTATTGCGTCTTTTGGCTTTACAAAAATCATATTTTGTTTTGATTTATTCATATTTTGCCCCCATTTATTCTATTGTTTCAAATTTTTGTGAAAGAGAAACATCTATTTTATTGTCGTTACCTTGCCCGTTTTCACCAAGTTCACCGCTCATATCCATTCCAAAACTAAACTCATTAAAATCAGGTAACTCAGAGCGTTTAGGTAGCTCGTATTTTATGCTAAATGCCATACTGGCACAGCCTAAAACCCTTGCGTCATCAGCAATAAGCCCCATAGCTATATTTTCATAGGTCACTTCAATCAATACAATGTCAGAGCTTACAAGGCCATCAGCCTCAAACATGGAATCAAGCACGCTATCAAGCTTTTCTATGGTTAATATTTTTTCGATAAAGTACGACAGCGCATCTAAATCATCATCAATATTTTCACCCTCTCTTGCGAGCAAATCAATATTGATTGATAAATCCCGCTCATTAGGGTTAGGGCGTTTAGCCTCATCAAGAATGTTTTCACTCTCCGCATAAACGGCGATACAAGGTAAATCCTCAGCCAAAAAAGCAGAAACACGGTTTTCAAAAACAGTGATATTAAAGTTTTTTTCGTGAAGTTCTTTTTTGAACATTTTGACAAGCGCTTTACGAATCAAACTGCGAGGGTGATAATTTATGACTGACATAAAAGACTATTCCCCAAACCTTTGATAGTTTTGCCCTCTTCAATAAGCTTAGTAGTCACCATGCCATAAGTGGAGTAGCGAGGCGTTTGGCAAACATATTTCACCCCACGCACCAAAAGCGTATCTTGTTGCGATAGGGAACGGCCTAAAGCTTGCTCAAGCCCCTTGACGTCAAAGCTTATTACAGGATTATTCCCCATAAGTTCACCATGCATAGAGCCTGCTTTTACAGCAACAGGAGCGTTTGAAAAAAAGCCACGCTGTAAAATTGAACCGCCAGCATTATCATGCGGATAAATGCTCACCTCTTCACAAGCGCCGCTTGTGTCCGCCATTATCATCTGCATATCTTTTTGAGCTGCTTCAAATAGATTCATTTTTTAGCCTTTAGCCTTATCTGCGATTTTTTGTAACTCATACTGCGCATCATGCTGAATATTACTAATTAGTCGCTGCTTTGCTCCAGCTTGCAAAGTCTTTTGCAAATCCTTATCTCGCAACATATCAAGCCCCGTAGTTGAGTACATCGCTTTAATCGGATAGCGATCTTTACTGCTACGCATAAAAACAATCTCTTTTCTTGAGTCTTTGCCTTTAGCTATAAAAGCACCCTTTAAAAGACGCTTTTTTCCTTCTTTGAGTACCCGAAAAGTTACACCTTTTTTTGTCTGTTTAGCGTTCCAGTCTGACAAATGAGATGCCCTTTCCCCTATAGACTTAACCCTTGCATAAAGCTCTTTAGGATTAGCCTTAAAAACACTAAAGCTATCCTTAAAATCTTTTTGCTTTCTGCGATAACGTCTAGAAAGGTGCTTGAGGCTATCTGTCACCACACCTTTGCTACTGCGGTTCAAGGCTCTAGCAAGAATTCGTGTATAAACTCTTGGAAATAATTCCAACTGCTCACGAATTGCCTTGAGCTCATTCAAATCAGAATACCATTCAAGCATAACGAACCTTTTACCTTATACGGTTGCAGGGGCTACAGGAGCTACAGGCAAAAAGTTCAAACGAACCTCAACCACTGTTTCTGCCGTTTCTGCTGACTGCTCAACACGCCCAACAAAAACCGTGCCTGTATCAGATACAAGACCCGTTTCGTCAAGATAAACAGGCGTGCCTTGCGCAAATGCTGAATTGCCTTTTGGGAGTCTAAAAATACCGCATAGCTCGCACATACCCTCACCATTTAGTGCAATATCCGTAACGGCAATGCCTACATATTGATTTTCAGCAGGCCCCATAACTAAAATATCGCCGCCTTTTACAAGGTCAGTGCTTGAATTAGTATAAACACTAACACCGCCATTTCTTACTTTGTTTTGCATGATAATATCCTTATATTATTTATGATTATTTGCTTTGTGGGCAAGCCGTAAAGCTAAACCCACAAATATAATGCTTTAAGCTTGGCTTTTCGCAATAGCCTGCCACGATACAGCCTTTGCAGCGGCATCAATAGAAACCTTGAGCTCAACACCATCCGTATTCCAATTTTCTTTTTGCTCAAGACGTGGCGCAGAATTGCCATTGAGGAAATACAAATTGACGCTATCGCCCTTATTGCCAGCCACATACCAAGAGCTTTCAGATTCCACATCAAGCAAAGCATCATAAACACGGACAAACTTAGTGCCAGCGTAAATATTATTTTGATTTGGTTGCTCTTGAGAGCCAATCATTTGGCTTGTAAAGAAAGTTTCTGCCGCAGTTTCAAGGGCAGTTGGCGCAATAAAGAATCGAGGCTGAATACCAATAGGGTTGCCTGCAACGTCTTGTTGTTGTTTCATTTGAGTAACAAGCTTGCCGATTTTATCCACATTAGGAAGGCCACCAGCGCCAGTGATAAGGTTTTTATGATTAGCGTGGAATAATGCCTTATTATCACCCATAAGAGGGTTCTTTGTGAGAACATCATAAGCGAGTTTATTTATCGTGCGTGCTGCCGCTTGCGCTTGCAAACGGGGGAGCGTGCTTAACATGCTCAAATCATCGTTGATAATGGCTTGACGGGTAATCGCAATTTTACCACCATAGGTATATGGTTGAACAGTTTCCGCATGCTCTGCCATTTGCATAAGCTCATATTCACCGCCCTCTTTAATGAGGTTCAGCATTTGCCCAAGACCAGCAGAAACCAAGGTTTGTGGGCGAAAATCGGGAACTTCACCCACACCGCACCATGCTTCCCAAGTGCCTTTATATTCACCCCAAGCGCTCAGTAAAACACGATTGATAGAGTCAGACAAAATGGCAGGTAAATCGGTGGTGGTAAGAGCACGCCCAACAATATCACGCACATCAGAAGGAATGGACTGCCCAGAACGCACAAGCATATCACGGCAAAGCTCACGCAATGTCATGCTGCGATAGTGGTTCACATCACCTGCTAACTTGCCATCTTTACCAGCAACGGCAGTTTCTGAAAGTCCGCTGCGCAAGCCAAGAGCTTGGGTTGCAACTTCGCGGACTTTTTCAGACTCACTGCGTCCCATGTCAACTTTAAAACCAGCCATGTCTTTTCCTTGTAAGTTTGATAAAATATTTGTGCGAACAGTATCTAAACCGTGGCCTTTACTGATTGCATTTTCTGCAAAATTATCTGCCAGCCCAAATGAGCGACACATGGCGCTAATTTGCATGCAACGCTGTCTTTCTTTTTTAGCGATGCTGTTACGCTCGCTTTTTGTGAAACTGCGCTTTCCTTCGTCATCGCCATCAGTGTCAGAATTTGGCTTTACGGCCGCATCATTGTCATCGTCATCATCATCGTCATCGTCTTTTTCGGGATCATCACTTGTGCCAGCATCACGAGAATCATTTTCATCTGTATCATCTGGAAGAGTGTCATCAGTATTTTCGTCTTTAGTTCCTGCTTCGTTCGCACGGGCATCAGTTTTCTTGAGTTCGTCATCAGCATCAGAATTAGTATTTGCGCCATCGTCAGCACGTTTATTAGGTTTAGCCATCGTCTTTCCCCTTACTTTTGCGTTTTCGTCCGCCCCAACGGGGCAAAGACTAAGTTCTACAAGTCGCCAAGCCGTCACTAAACGCAAAGGCCCAACGTATTCCTTTCCATCATGTTCAAACACTTCATTTTCACGAAGTGTTCTATATTCTAAAACCTCGTAACCGACGGAAACATCCGTCAAATGCCCCTCTTGCACGAGTGTAAAAGCATCTTCTGCACCTTTGACACTGGCAAAATATGCACGCCCAATAAGCTCAGTCCCATCAATGCGCATATCACGAAAACTACCAAGCTGATTGGAAACAGAATGGCGAGAATGGGTATCTAAAAGAGGAACAGCCCCACCTTTAGGAAGCTGACAAGCCCCCATAAGAAGCACTTCGTTTATATTTCCCCAGCTATCCCAGTCAAATACAGCAACGGGGTTTTCCGTAGCAGCAATAAACTCTGCACTGCGATTTTCTGCATCCAAACTGCTAGGACTTTTCAAACTCCTAACACCCAAACGAGAGGCATTTTTAGGGATAGTTTCCTTTTTTACTTTTGACATACCGAGTCCTATTCAAGTTCTTCCGATGCGCCGAGCGCAGCAGGGTTATTAGCTAGGGGCGTGGGAATATGCCCTTTTAGTTGCACTTTATGTTCATCAAGCATTTTTCTATACTTAGCGATTTCTGAAACAACCTCTTCAGGGTCACCGCCTTGCGCTAAAATTATGCTTTGCGGCGACACAAGCCCTGCTTCTAAATTCTTGATATTAGCAGTTGCGTCACGAGTTGGATCAGTGCTTGGCCTATCCCTATATGTCCAAACATGGTTCTCAATAAGTTCAGGATTTTTCCAATAATAACTTGGGATATAATCCTTTGTGAGCGCTTCAAGTTGTAGCCACTGATAAAAGGTTGGGCGAAGCGATCGGTATTCGTGCATAAATTTATCAGGAGCTAAAAACACCTGATTATCACCACGAATGGCCTTGCTTGTGCTATAATTTATCCCTTTATAATCGCCACTAAGCACCTCATAAGATAAATTGAGAGCAATGGCGGTCATGCGTGTTGTGTAGCTTTCAATTTGTGAAAATGCTTCGCCAGGGCGAGAGGGCATTTCAGCAAATTTGATTTCTTCCCCAGGGCGCAAATATTCAACTAAGGCATTTTCGATGTAATCAATATCTTCACGCGCTTTCTCATCTTTTCCTCCCAATATTCCACGAGCGGCTTGATACTCTCCAATATTAGGCGAGGTCACGAAAGATAAATAACGGCTTGCAATCCTTTGCGCTTCAAGTTCATTCCCCACATAATCCGACATGGCACGTGCAAACAAAATTGCAGGAGCGAGAGGAGTTACTCCACGCAGTTGCCCAGGGCGCAGCGTTTGATAAATGTGCAGCATGTTTTGCGCTGGCACTCGTTTGACCTCATAACCGAGATCATCCACGTTGACATGATAGGCCAGCACTTTGCCCGTGTACTTATCAAATTCAAGCCCATAGTCACACTCAGCACCACTTTTTGCCTTAGCAAAACTTGAACTCACAAGCCTATCAGCCTCAATAGGCATGAGTGATAAAGGGTTTTGTTTATATTTGCTTTGCGTGGTGAGCTGAAAAAAACTTTCGCCGCACTCAATAAGCTGACGACAAAGCATGTGTTGCAATTCAAAAAAATGTAAACGGCCAGACGCATCAGCGTCGTATTCCATCCAGCGATAAAAACTTGATTCAATCTTTCTTCTTAGCTTTTCATCAGGTTGCCCGTTAGGCTTCACAGCCTTTGATTGAAACTTTGGCCCTTGACCAATCATCAAAGCCGAATAAGCGTTTACTGCACGAGTAAAAACAGGGTAGTTGCGAACCAAATCACGCACACGAGAACGCAAGCGGGGGCTTGCTGTGCTGATAAGTTGATTGACAAGCTGATTCGAGGTTGACCAATGGTCGCTTTCGCTCATCTTCGCCGCTTTATAGCGTTGGACAGTTTGCCCACCCTGCCCACTTAGGTAGGCGCTTGCTTGCTTTCGTGGTGTTGCCCTTTTTCGTCTTGTATAAACCATTATCGTGTCCCCATTTTTCCTCTTCCAACATAAGGACGCTTGCCCATTTCCACTGCCGCTTTAGCGCACACAAACGAGTATTGCTTTTCCCAATCATCAAAGCTTTTATAAGAGATAGTGCGCGAGCCACCAGAGTCAGAAACGGTGTAGCTTGTCATGGTGCGAAACGCTCCAGACTGCAAATCCTCTTCCATTTGTTTTTTCAATTCGACAAAAGTAAAAGCCATGTTCACCACCTTCCAAAAAACATTCTTGCTTGTTGAAAAAGATGTAACACGGCTTTTTTGCCCTTAAGAGTATTTAAGTGGTTATTAAGTACTTGTTAATGAGTTATTAAGTACTCTTTAAGTATTGACAGGTTTTTTGAGCATGGCAAAAAAGAGGATTTTTGGACAAAAAAAAGCCCCCTAGAAAAATCTTTCTAAAGGGCAAAGTTTGATAAGACGTATAATCTTATTATTGGATATTTTGAGAATCAGTTTTTTTTTTATCTAAACAGCAACATACTGAGTTATAGCTTCCTCAACAGCAGAATTAAGACTTTTACCTTTTAAGGCTGAAAACCTTGCAAGATTTTTATGTAAGTCAGGTGATATTCTCACGTTAAAGCTGCCTTTATACGTTTTTTCAGGTTCAACGCCTTTATCTTGACACATTTCAATGTAATCATCCACTGCGCCCTGAAAATCATCTCTAAGGCTTTGAACACTTTCGCCTTCATATGAAATAAGGCTATTTATTCCGATTACTTTACCAAAAAGAATATTATCATTTTCAGAAAGTTCCACTGTTCCAACATATCCCTTATATTCTAATGTACTATTCATAATAAACCGCCTTGTTCTAAAGCTTCTAAAATTTGTTTAATTTGATATTCTAAAAGTTCTTTTCGTGGATGAGGTTTGTGCAGCACAACACCAATATTATCTTTTATAAATTTCACTCTTGAACCGCTGGTTCTTCCTTTATTAGACATTTCAAAGCCTAGAGACTCGAGCAGGCTTTTCATTTCCTCAAAAGTAAAATCTTTCGGACAGTTTTTTAAGCGTTCAATGAGCTTTTCTTTTTTTCCCATTTCCTCACCTCTATAAAATAATATACACATTAATAATTCTTTTGCAACTACTTTCTAGTTGCAAAATAAAACCCTTATTTATTCCGTATCTTCTCTCTTTTCCATTCCACAATCAAAGCCTTATCACTTGACCATCTTCCACAAATTTTCACCGCAGGAAAATTATCATTTTTTATAAGCCTTTCCAGCGTCTGCCAAGAATAGCCCGCTGCATCGGATATTTCTTTCATGCCCATGAGGGCAGTTTCTTTATTGGCTTCCATATTAAAACAACCTCTTCGTTTTAGTTTGTCGCTTAGTTTTTGTGAACGCTGGCTTAGTTCTTTGCTCCACAGGCTCTATATCAAACATGCTTGATCCAATCATCGAAACAAGGCTAGGCGTAAAGCTTTGATGTACGCAGGCAAGGTTTAAACACAAGCAGTCAAAAAGGTGATTATCTTTTCTCTTACGTCGCCAAACTTGTTTTTTGCCTTGCAAAACAAGTTCTTCAGAACACAGTTGACGGGCTAAAAGTTCGCAAGCGCCATTATGTAAAACAAAATGCTGGCGAGCATTTGTTTGCAAGCGTGCTGTAGCTAATGCCTTAAAATAATGCGTATCTATCATGTGCAGCTTAAGCCCTGTTAGCACTGTTTTTGACTTTGGCATTCTTTCCAAAATTGACCACGTCACAGGGTTTATTTGCTTATGAGAATTACCTTTTGCACCGAGTAAAACATTGTTACCGTATTGCGACAAAAAGGCATAAGCCTCTTCTGTTCGGGTGACATTCTCAATATCCGACTCACCCCCACCAGTATCAAGAAGCCCTCGCCAAATCCCTGCAAGCTCGTCACTATCTTCACGGCGATAACTCGTTTGATATGTCAGCTCATAAACTTTGTCGAAATTATTAATAAAACCATAATCGATTATAGTGCCATTTAGCTTTTTGTCCCAAGCCATCACCATAAACCAAAATCCACGCTTTTGCATATCTATGCCACAAGTGAGAGCAACGGCACCCAGTGGCACGGTTTGCGGTGCAAGGTCATCATCTTTTAAGCTAAGAACTGCTTGCTCATTGCTTTTATGAATAACAGGGTCATAGGCACGGGCTAAAATGCCGTTGGCGTATGCTTGCCGAAGTTCTGCGTCATCGCTCTTTTCAGCCTCAAGTCTTTTGGCGACAACTTTTGATAAGCTCACGCTTTGCGACAAGTAGCCAGGTAAATGGAAGCCAATCTTTCGAGGGTTGACAACACGCTCTTTCGCTTGCCAAAATCCCGCTTTTACAGCCCTGTCACGCATGGCATCTGACCACTCCATCTTGCAATGAGGGCAACGATAGCGACCAAGGCTTTCCCGTGATATTCGTGTTATCTCAATATCATCTTTGCTTTTGCCTTGAATAATAAAATGTTCCTCTTCCATTATTTGAGCAACACCGCAAGCAGGGCAAACGGTATTGTATTCACGCACTTCATCGCAAGTTTCTAAAGCTTGCAAGATGGAACATTCCTTACCACCCACAGGCTTTGATATGCGCAAAACTTTCCGAGTATTAGAATAAGAGTTTGTACGCTCTAGAAAATCGGTTACAGGGTCGCCCTTGCCTGCATAACGCTGATAAAGCGCCTCTTCGTCCAAAAATAAATCTTGAATGGAAAGTGATGCACGTTGTGATGGGGACGCTGCGGACGAAATCCAAATACTAGTGGAATCCGAAAAGCGGACTCTACGCCCTTTTACCCCTTGGTACATTTTCGATACACCCCTACTTTTACGAAAGAGGGGCTTCAGCTTTTCTTCAACCACCGCTTTCATGGTTTCATCATCAGGCATCGCAAGCATGCGCGGCGCAGGGCGATAATCCACGCAATACGCAAGGCAGGAATAAAGAACTAAGGTTTTACCAACTTGCGGAGCGCCAACAACAATGACTTCCTCAATTCCACGCTCACCCCAAGTATCCATAATCCCAAGTAAATAAGGGTTTACGTCTTTGCGGTACCTCGCACCAGCATAAGGGCCATCAGGCACAATGACGTTTTGAGCGGCCCACTCAGAAACCTTGAGCTTGCGACGCTTTTTGAATATGGATTTTTCCGCATCTGTAAATGAAAAAATCATTTTATTCCCCCACTTGTTCATCTACATCATCAAACAAATCACTCACATAATCATCATCAAGATTTTCATCACTTATGCTAAAGTCTCGTTCAGTGCTCCATGCATCCATCCAATCTGCTGTTTCTTTTTCCCAAAAATGCACAAGCTTATGATGATTTTTTTCGTTGCCACCAACAAGCTCAATAATGTCATCAGCCTTGCGATAAATAAAAGACTGTATTTCTTGCCTGAAAAATAAGGCTCTTGCTGCTAAAGCATTTTCATGCTCGACACGGGGCATCACTAAACCTTGCTCTTTTTTTAGACGTATACGCTCACGCTCCGCCTTTACCTGTTTGAGATCGGCATCGGAAGAAGCCCTTGTCATTTGTGCCTCACGTCCACGCACATCACCATCAACCACGGTAGAACGTAAATTATTGACAGCGTAACCAAGCAAAGTTGATTTATGAAAGAATCCATCTTCATTGGTGCAAACTGATCCACGGTGAAGATGCTCATTGAAAGTCGCTTTACTTATTTTGAAACCTTGCGAAGTCAAAAAACGCACGGCATCCGTTTGGGTTTTGAAAGTATGGGCAGGGCTTGGCGTGGCTGGACTTGCTACAGCTTCAGCTTCAGGAGCTGCCTCAACTGTTTTTTTGCTTTCTGCTTCTATAACTTCACTCATGCCATTACCTCTTCCCGTTGTTTCAACTGATTTATTATTGCTTCGCTATGCTTCCTGGTGAACCAAAACAATTTCATCCAATCGTCGTCTTTCCACTTTTCGTGTCCTGTTACGTTGAAGTCATCTCCTTTTAGGTTCACTGTGAGCCCGTGGGCGTCTAAAATTTCGATAAAATTAAAGTTTCCGACATAGACGCCATCTAGTTTGAAAAATTGCTTTAGAAAGCGTTTATGGCTCTTGTCGTTTTCAATATCTTTTTTTGACGTGTGCACAAAAGAGGGCTGCAAGCTATCAAGTGGCGTTTTGGATTTATCGGGTAAAGCTTCTTTTGCTTCAGTTTCGCCTTTTTCAGCTTCATTAGGCACGGACATTACTTTTTTTAAAATACCGTTTGCATAAACCGAGGGTAAAGCTCCAAGCACCCACAAAACCAAATCTTCACCTTTTGCAAACATGTCTCCAGGATCTTTTGCGCCCAGTGGTACAAGACGCTTTGCCTTTGCAAATGTTGCCTGCCACTTTTCCCAACCCTCAAAGCCTGCACGGTTATCATCCTTGTCAGTGGCAACTAAGATTATTGCCGCCTTTTTCAATTTATCCATAAGCGCTGGCGGCAAGGCTGTTATTTTGGCAGTCATTATGCTCATCACAGAACAGAAATCCCCCACCTTGCTGTGCAGCATATAAGCGTCAAGCTCACCTTCCACAATCAAAGTACAAAAATTATCAGGTACAAATTTATTTGTGCTTGGCAAATAAAGAGGCGACATATCGGAACCAGGGACAACGTAATATTTCATATTTGCTTGAAACTCTTCACGGTCAATATCATCACGGCGTATACGTAAACGCTTTGTTTGCCCATTCTCACACACAGGAACGACAATGCCACGAGGTAACCACAAATACTTTTTTTCTTTGCTATGGCCGCTCGCAGGGATTACATCCAAGCCCCAACCCGTGCGGTGACGAATGGCAGAATTTTTTCCCTTTTCGCCAGGGTGATAACCAATGCCATAATGTTTGGCAACTTCAAGAGCAATCCCCCTTGCGGCTAAAGCTTCCACCACTACGGGGTTTGCTTCCAATTGCTCAAGGCAAAAATTTTGAAACTTAGTGGCTTTTTCTTCCCACTTTTCAGACACTGGCACCGTGCATTCTTTTGCTTCAATGATATTTTTCTTTTCAGCTTTTTGTGTATAAACCGTTTTCTTTGGAGTGTAGGCGTTTTCACCTGTGATTGCTTTTTGAGCCTCACCAAAGCGCATGCCCTCAAAGTCAATCAAAAACTGGATAGCGTCGCCAGCGCATTCGCAGCCACGGCAAGAGTATGAACCTTGTCCATTATTTTGCTCAGGCCAAATGCAAAAACGATCTTCGCCGCCACAGCCAGGACAAGCGCCAGCAAATTCAGCACCTCTTTTTGAGGATGAGCCTTTGCTTTTTAGCGTAAAGCCTTTTGATTCATACATGTTTTTTACATTGCTATACATTTTTTGCCCCTTTGTTTAGAGGGCAAACCAATATTAAGGAGGGTTTAGAAATGTATAGTAAAAAGCTCTTATTATATAAATTCAATATGTTATGTGTAATAATGCTTTTTATTAAGGAGGGTTTAGGATAGTTTTTAATGTAACTATCCTGATAAATAAATTCAATTATTCCTATATCTTTTATATTCTTTTTTAACTTTAAGGATAGTAGGATAGTATATATAGCGCGCGTATAAGAGTATATTATTCCTATAGAATACTCTCTTATGCGTGCGGGCGGGGAAACCCTCCAACTATCCTGAAAGCGAGATAATGCATTATTATAAAAGGAAAAAGTGATAGGATAGTAACTGTCCTTAACTATCCTAAACTGTCCTAAATCAAGGTGTGTATAATCACAACAATGCGAAGGCACTATTGCACAAGCACAATAAGATGTAAAGAGTTTAAGCATAAGCACCCTTCGCTTCTGTCGTTATCTGATAACCAATATAATAAATTTTTCCGCCATCTTTTTTCTTCTCGATATGCTTTGCCGCAATCTTCCCAAAGAGAGTGCCTGAAGGCACATATTTAGAGTGATTTGTAGTATGCCAATTCTTAAAGAGTTCATACAAATCAGCGGCCCCTATACGGCTATCTTCTTTACAAACAGACACTTCCACCTTCTCTAAACACTCGTCAATAAAATAGGCCATAAGGTCCTCTTCACGACGATATTTATCCGTAGATTCCTTGACTGCTGCGGGCGGTTCAATCCCCTCCATAAGGTATGCTATATATCCACTAACAACCCACGCAAGTATGCCCGCTTTTTCCTCATCAACTATCTGCTGGCGAAGCCCATCTTTGCGCTGCTTATGCCTTTTGTTTTGTGGATCGGGATTAGCTACAAAGTTAAAAGGGCAGTCGATAAGACGCAGACGTGACCAAAAAGCTTGGTCATGTGCGCTGGCTCTCATCTTGTGGTTTGTCAAAAGGAAAAGAGTATGCGTAGGCGCAAAAGATGTCATATCTTTATCCCACGGATTACGGCCAGTCAGAGTATCGTTACCACTCATAAGCTTAATATTTTCAACGCTAAAACGTCTATTTTCCCCGGGCTCACTGGCCCACGTTAAACGCCTTCCTTTTAGTGACATTATCGAAGGCGTGGGTGAATCGGGATCTTTTGGATTCTTGCGGTCAAGCAGCATCTCAACGGGCATCGGTGCAACGTAACCACTAAGCACCTCAAACAGTGTTTCAAATATTGTTGTTTTACCGCTATCCCCATCCTCACCAAGTAATATTACAAAAATCTTTTCGGTGATATGCCCACACATTGCCATGCCCACAAGCTTCTGAAAATAATGGGTAACATCCTTATTTTCCCCTAAAACTTCGTAAACCATTTGCTCCCATTTTGGCGCTTTTTCATCAAGTCCTTTCCACTCACCCTTGCAAGTTCTGGTGACATAATCTGAAGGAACTCCCTTGCGAATCTCCCCAGTACGCATATCAATAATTCCATTATCGCAGCATAAAGCATTAAGGTCAGCATCAAGCATTTCAGTATTAATGAGCGTTGTTTTATCATTAGCACGGCTAAAGGTTAGGCAATGATTTACGCCATTTACCGTGTGCAAATGGTTTATTGTTGTTTTTATAATTTTATATTTATTCTCGAGGCGTTTTATATCCGCCTTGGATTTATCATCACCAGCATCTGCTTCAGCACGCAGATTATTTATCTGATCCCGTACATCATCAGCAAGCAAAGCGTACTGATCCACGGCGCCTTCAACTGAGTTTTGCACTCTTGATATGTCGCACATGTCCCAATGGTGGCCGTTATATTCAAGCCAATATTCTTTATGCAAACATGCAAACTTTTCAGCATATAAATGTGAGTAAAGATTGCCGTTTCCTTTATCACGAGCAAACAAGCACTCCCATAAAAAATCCTTTGTAAACTGGCTGTCAAAACCATTTTTATCAGCTGCTCTTTTATGGCCTTTTTTAGGCCCTTGTGACTTGTTATTTTTGGATTGATTACCTTGATTATCATCATACTCAGGCAAGCTTTGGCCAGTGTCTAAATCATCATAATCCGCAAAATTTGGAGCATCATCTAAAGCCTGGTCATCAGGCATATTTTGAAAATAACTACTGTCCTCGTTATTATCAAAATTTTGCTCAGTATTACCATTAGCCTCATTTTCGGCCGCCGTATTTTTTTCAAAGGACGCGGAACTTATGCAGTCCAACTGTCCTAAATTTTCATCATGCAATGCTTGCTCATGCCGTTGCCTTTGCAGTTCAATCATTTCTTCGACTGACACGGTTTTTTTATCGGTAGGCGTAGGTTTATCTTCCATGTAACACCCCGCCTTGCACGCTCAATGTTCCTTGGATAAAAGACAAAGCTAGTCTTGCCCTACTTTCTTCATTAGTCGCTATATTTATTGTTTTTCTATCTATGTCACTGTTCGGTTTTTCGGCGTTTTTATTCGAAAAAATTCGGAAGTCCCTCACGTACGACTTTGCCCCTCGTAGGGTAAACGCAAATAAGGACCCATGATTTTCATAGGTGCTAAGGATAGTTTTTGATAGTCTGGAGGGGTTCTTTTTAAAAGAAGAAGCGGGGGGCGCCAAAAAATGGAGCGCGTCGCCTTTAGATACGCGCACCGCACGTAATAAGGAAGCTACGCAACATGAGATTGCAGTCCAAAAAGATAAAGCTGATTTGCGCAAAGAAGTGACCAAATGGTGACCAAAGCAAAAAAGGACTTGCCCTAGGTTATAGGGTAAGTCCTTGAAATGTAATGGTGTGCCCGACAGGAATCGAACCTGTGGCCTATTGCTTAGGAGGCAATCGCTCTATCCGACTGAGCTACGGGCACAAAAGATATGTAGAGTATATTGTAGAGGCGGTAATTTTATTTTAGCTTAAGTTACAGATTGAGTTTGTTTCTGGTAGGGCAGTCTTCTTATTTTAATTTATACGGTCAGTTTATGCGAAGTTTATTTTTGCTTTTCCGTTATTTATATTTACTCAGTGAGTAATCTCAGTTCGTTCGATGGTTATTGGTTTGATATTATTGATAATAGTTAATCTATCATCATGAATAGTTCTTATTCTTGGATACGATACCTTTAGTCTTAATATTTTTCAAGTTTTTTTTACAAGTATAAAAAGGTTCAAAGGAGTTTGAAGAAAACTTGACAAGAGTTATTCATATTGATAATCTTTATCAAAAGGAGTCCGAAATGTTAAAAGCCCAAACACGGATGACTAAGCAGCGCAAAGTTATTCTTGAAGAGCTTTCTAAAGTTTGTTCGCATCCGACAGCGGATGAAGTATATAGTATGGTACGAGAAAGGCTTCCGCATATTAGTCTCGGAACTGTATATAGAAATTTAGATTTGCTTGCGGAAGGTAAACAGATTTTGAAGTTAGAAAGTGCTGGATCGACACGCCGCTATGATGCTAAAATCACACCACATTCACATATACGTTGTGTATCTTGTGGCAGTATTTCTGATGTTGATAGTATTGACATTCCCAAGGTTATGTCGCATTCTATATTGGAGAATGGTTATACTCTTTTAGGTGTACGCGTGGAATATGATGGCGTATGCTTAAATTGTAAATAACTATTTGTGACTATCAATGGATAATCAGCTGTTGAAGGAAATAATTAATTGGTGCGTAAATATTCGGCATATTACTAGTATGCTGATGAGTCTGATTATCCTCACAACTAAAACTTTGGAGAAATTATGAAGTCATTAAAAGGTACTCAAACCGAAAAGAATCTTTTGACAGCATTTGCTGGTGAATCTCAGGCGCGTAATCGTTACACTTTTTTTGCATCTAAAGCAAAGAAAGATGGTTATGTTGAAATGTCTCGTGCTTTTGAAGAGATTGCTGGTCAAGAAAAAGAACATGCTGAGCGTTTGTTTAAGTTTTTAGAAGGTGGAGAAATTGAAATCTCAGGATCTTTTCCTGCTGGCATAATTGCTGGTACCTTGGAAAATCTTATTGCTGCTGCTGCTGGTGAAAACCATGAGCATTCTGATATGTATCCAAGTTTTGCAAAAGTTGCAGAAGAAGAAGGCTTTACTCTAATTGCGGACGTTATGCGTCATATCGCTATTGCTGAAATGGCACATGAAAAACGCTTTTTAGAATTTGCTGACCATATTAAAAATACTACTGTATTTAAGGGTGCGGCAAAGTGGCGCTGTTTAAATTGTGGTTATGTTCACACAGGTCCAGAAGCACCACATGAGTGCCCAGCCTGTGCACATCCTCAAGCATATTTTACAACACGTATGGGGTAAATTGTTATGGTAGAAGCTAAAGATATGTGGATTTGTCAAGTTACTAATTGTGGCTTTATTTATAATCCAGACAAGGGTGACAGAAAGGGTAAGATTGAAAAAGGCATTAAATTTGAAGATTTGCCTGAAGATTGGAAATGTCCTATCTGTGGTGCAACCCGAAAAGGTTTCAAATGTCTTGGTGAATAAGTTTTAGTCGCTTTTTATAGAGCCAGTTTTCTGATAACTAATCGGAGGACTGGTTTTTTCTTTTAATATTTTTCTCGTATTAATGGAGAGCGTTTGAATTTGAGAAAATAAGTCATAGAAATATGACTTATTTGTTTATGTGGTTAATTGTAAACTGAAAAGCTACTCATTCAAGTATCTGTAACTTTATATAGAAAAGATAAACGTATATGTGGGGGAGCGAACGGCTGTCCATCACAAAAGGGTATATGCCTAAAAGAGCGAAGCCAGCGCCCTATATGTGGGGGTTTGGGGGAGTTCAACTCCCCCAAAAAACAAAAAACAAATAAGAAATAAGAAAAAGAAAAAAACAAAAACCAAAAAAGAAAAAGAAAAAGAAAAAGAAAAACTAAGACTTATATAACTGACAGCGAACTTCTCTTTCTTCTATTTTGTATACTTGAGACGGGG
>CAMQVJ010000019.1 GCA_947038175.1 uncultured Desulfovibrio sp. | reverse complement strand
CTTTGCCTCTCAAACTCTCCACCAAAGGACATGATGTCCTTTGGAAACCTCATATGTTGGAATTGACAGGAATTTACATTTATAAAATCAAGGAGAAATAAAAATGAGTAATACTGAACTACAAACGGTTCTCACAAAGTATTTAGAAGAAAATAAGCCCCTTATGCTTTCACAAATAGCAAAGGAACATAATACGACAGAACTCGAAGTCGCCTCAGCTTTACCTGAAACAATGATTAGCTTTGCCTCAAAAGACGCATTTGAAGAAATATGGAAGCAACTCATCACCTGGGAAAAATGTACATTTATTGTGCAACATTTAGGCTCAACATTTGAAATTTGTGGCGCATTAAATAAAGGCTCTTTCGGTCATGGCTATTTCAACTTAAATGGAAAAGAGGCTTTACATGGACATATAGACGTAGAAGATCTTGCTTCTATTGCCTTTTTATCTATGCCTTTTATGGGCTTAGAAAGTCTATCTCTTCAATTTTTCAATGAAGCTGGCGAGGTCAAATTTTCCATTTACGTGGGACGTGAAAACCGTGTCTTAATTCCAGAAGCCAAAGATTCCTTTCTAAATATGAAAAAAGAATTTACAACAAACCATACAGCATAAATCGTACAGCAACAAATCGTACATTGGAAAAATAATGAAATCACTTATCGTCTATTCATCTCGCACAGGGAACACGCAAATGCTCGCCGAAGCCGTTTCTGCTGTTATGCCAAATCCCACTCTATGTCCCATTGGCAGCATCGATAGCACTGGCAGCGCTGAAAACTATCAGGATTTTGACCTCTTAGCCATTGGGTATTGGGTGGATAAAGGTCTACCTGATGAAAAAGTCCTAAACTATTTTAAAACAATAAAGAATACGACTATCATACTTTTTGGAACACTAGGGGCATATCCCGACTCAGCACACGCACAAGACTGCATACAAAAAGCAGAAGCCCTTTTATCTGACCCTGCATTAAATAATACAGTTTTGGGTTCTTTTCTCTGCATGGGAAAAGTTGACCCAAAACTACTTACCGCCATGGCGAAAATGCCACAAAATCAAGCACACCCCATGACAGACGAAAGAAAAGAACGCATTGAGGAAGCAAAAAAACACCCCAATGAAGCAGACTTACTGAATGTTCAAACTTTCATAAAGAATCTTCTCACAAGTCAATCTAACTAAGAAAGAAACACGGGTACAAAGAAAATGTATACCCGTGTTTCTTTCACCATACACATAAAAATAATCTATGAACACAAAGCGAGAAACACCCACAGTTAAAGAGTTATTCTATTTTAGTATACCTCAACTCGCCTTAATGCTTTGTCATATGTGCATATCCCTCACCGATTTATGGGTAGCAGGTAAGCTTGGCGAATCGGTTCAAGCAGGGCTTGGAATTGTCTCTCAAATTTATATGATAATTATTCTTATTGTGTCTTTTGCAGGAACGGGATTTTCAAGCACCATAGCGCAATCCTTAGGGGCGCAAAAACCAATACGTGCTTCTCGCTATGTTTTTTCCATGTTATATATTTGTTTTTCCATGGGAATTTTTATTGCAAGCATGACCATTCTTGGAATATTTTATTTACCTCTCTCCCATTTGGAAGATTCGAGCCTTGTCCCTATCATACAAACATTTATAATCGCATACGCCTGTAATTTACCGTTTTATTATCTTATGATAATGATAAATGGAGTTTTTCGTGCTTACAAGCGCACAAAAATACCATGCCGAACACTTTTTATCGTATGCACAATAAATTTTGTAGCCAGCATAGGTTTTGGCACTGGTGCGTTTGGTTTTCCTAATTTTTCCTATCACGGTGTTGCGTGGGCGACAACGCTATCAGGCATAATCGGCTGCCTGTATAATATTTACGAGCTTTGGCATTCCAAAATACTAACAACAAAATCAATAACATCTATACGCTGGAACAAAAAAGCCCTGCCCTATGTTTTTCGCATTGGCATACCAGCAGCCCTTGGATCATTTATTTCTCAATCTGGTAGTATGCTGATTATGTTGATTATATTATCACTCCCCATAAATACCAGTAGCATTATTGCAGGCATGACGCTTGGGGTGCGAGTGCAATCCATTATTTTATTTATCATATCCGCCATTGCAATATCTTTAGGCATACTCGTTGGACATCTCATGGGCGCGAGGGACTACGCAGGCATTTATTTGTTTAGCAAAAAAAGCCTCTATGCAATTGCTCTACTTTCATGTTTTCTATCTTGCATTCTCTACGCTGTACGTTATCCCATCGCTCAATTTATGAGTGAAGACGCAAATGTTATATTCGAAGCCATGTACTACCTGAATTTTGCGTGTTTCATGCTGCCCTTTATGTCCATAAATGCTACCCTATCGGGGATTTTCTCAGGCGTTGGCGCTAATAAACTCAACGCACTCGTCAATGTGAGTAGCACATGGGTGTTTAATGTCCCCTGCGCGTATTTTTTTGGCGTGACTTTGCAATATGGCATCTTCGCAGTGTATCTAACTGCCCTCTTTAGCTGTATATTATCAACATGCTTCTTACTTCTGTTTTTTTATAAACGCACATGGCAACAGTTTGGTTTAATGGCTAATCCCTCTTCTCGTAAAATAAGCACATAAGACATTCTGATTTTTATCATTAGTTCGTTAACTCTATAGAATCATCTTACTATTCCTCTCATATCTCTCTTTTATTCTAATAAACCCCTTTCATTTTATCAACTTACTCTATATTCCTTCCTTTTAATTCTAAGCTTTGCGCCCTTCCTTTTTCACATTTCTGTCATGCCGTTTTACGCATTTATAATGATGATGCTTGAAGGTTAACAAAAAAATAAATTAAATTATAAAATGATGACGTGTTAACCTTGACCATAAATCTAAAATAAGGCATTTTTTAAAATCACCTTTGAGTGGTTTTCAATAAAAAGGAGTTCGCTTTATGATGTTTCAAACAGAGACCGAAACCCTACCTCGTGAAGAGCTAGAGGCTTTACAATTACGTCGTTTACAAAACCTTTGCGCAAGAATTTACGCAAACGTACCATTCTATCAAAGAAAGTTTGATGAAATTGGTATTACTCCTGCTGATGTAAAAAGTCTTGCTGATATAAAACTCCTTCCCTTTACTGAAAAACAAGATATGCGCAATAATTACCCTTATGGGCTTTTTGCTGTGCCAAAAGAAAATATTGTTCGCCTGCATGCCTCAAGCGGAACAACAGGAAGAGCGACGGTTGTTGGTTACACTCAAAGAGATATCAATAACTGGGCAGACTGCATGGCTCGTTCCTATGCAAGCGTTGGCTTGAATCAAAAAGACGTACTCCATATTGCTTATGGTTATGGGCTTTTCACGGGTGGTCTTGGAGCTCACTACGGCGCAGAAAGGCTTGGTGCTGTAGCCATTCCTATGTCTGGTGGCTCAACAAAACGTCAAGTACAACTCATGAAAGATTTTGGCGCAACAGGGCTTTGCTGTACGCCGTCATACGCCCTTTATTTACATGAGGCAGCTAAGGAAATTGGCATTGATATTAAAGAACTTCCTTTACGAGTGGGTGTTTTTGGTGCAGAACCTTGGACAGAAGCTATGCGCCACGACATTGAAGAAAAACTCGGCATAAAAGCCTATAATATTTACGGTCTTTCAGAAGTTATGGGGCCTGGTGTTGCCATTGAATGCACAGAAGGGCAACACGGCACTATGCATATTCAAGAAGATCAGTTTTTTATCGAAACCATTAATCCAATTACAGGCGAGCAAGTGCCACACGGTGAAGAAGGGGAACTTGTTATAACTACCCTTACAAAAGAAGGCATACCCCTCTTGCGCTATCGCACAAGGGATATGACGTCTATTAACACCACTCCTTGCTCTTGTGGCAGAACGTTTTCACGCATTAACCGCTTGACTGGTCGATCTGATGATATGCTTATCATTCGTGGCGTGAATGTTTACCCATCTCAAATTGAAGGCATTATTTTAGAAGAAGCAGGCACCTCACCACATTATCAAATTATAGTCACCCGTGACGGCGTCCTTGATAATGTTGAAGTGCAAGTGGAAATTTCAGAAGAACATTTTGACGACACCATTAAAGGTCTGCAAAAACGTGAAAGTTCTATTCAAAAAACAATCAAAGAGTTTCTTGGTGTGAGTACCAAAGTGCGCCTCGTTGAACCACAAAGCATACCTAGAAGTGAAGGTAAGGCTGTTCGTGTTATTGATAACAGACCAAAATAATGACTGATTTCAATATAAATATTGGTAAAAATGCCCTCTTGCCAGCCCAAGCTATTCATTACGCGAAAAAAGCTGGCCTGAGGGTACTTGCCTTAACATATGCCACAGACCAAGTTCCTCATTTTATCACAGATGCGGACGTCTTATATGACGAGGATCGCTCCTTGAATTATCAAGAAAGGGAAGCATATCTTAAAAAAGAAAGCCCTTTACTCCAAACCCTGCGAGAAACACAAAAACAAATTCGAACCTTTAGCGTGTATTATGATGTGCATACCTATTTTGCCGTTAAACTCATGCATATTCCACCTGCCTTATTAGAAGAAGCAATTTTGCAATACCGTTTTGCTGGTATCGAAATCGTTGGGGTATACGGGGAAAGCATAAGCGATACGGTTGAAGAAGGAACAAACTTTGCAGCTTGTAACGCCAAGGCAGATATACTTTATTGCCCAGGACTTATTGACGAAAAAGCGGCAGAAACCGCAGCAAAAAACCAAGTTTTTTTAGAAATTTCGACCAATAAAAAACATGCGTATTGCAACGCCCATATAGCAAATATAGCACATAAGAATGGCGCTCAGCTTGTGCTTGGTAGTGATGCGATGTGTATGGAAGAAATTCATAACCCCGACATGCAAAACCTTATTTGCAAAGGCGCAGGGCTAAAAATACAAGAGACTCACTCCCCAGATTTGCATAAAAAATTGCAAGATAATTTTTATATATTGAGAACATAAGAGAAGCTCCACTGCTTTTAACGCAGAATAAGCCTACATATTGCTTTTAATGCATAAAAAAGACTTGACCAAAAGCGAAAGGTGCCATAGTCTATCTTTTCTTGTGTGCGCTTGTAGCTCAGTCGGATAGAGCAACTGCCTTCTAAGCCGTAGGTCGGGAGTTCGAATCTCTCCAGGCGCACCATTATATTTCAAAGGCTTACGAAATTTTCTTTCGTAAGCCTTTCTCTTTTAAGAAAATACGATTTCTAGCCCTATTTTCAACCTTCAGAGTGAAAATGGGTGAGCTTGACGCACTTTATTTCTAACGCCCCCCCCTTCTTTGAGGAAGAGCCATCAGTGTTTATTCACATTAAACATTTTGGGGTTTTTTGCGATTTGGACAATTTTCTCTTGGGCAAAGCTCACAGTTGTGAAATTTTGTTGTAGTTTGAAAGAAAATGCCAGAAACCGTAAACTCAGGGGCCATAAGCATGCTTGGAAACAACTGAACCCCAATTTCTTCAGGTGCAAGATCCATGAGTTCAAAAAATTCTTTTTGCTGTGTAAGCGGCCATGCGGCTAAAGAACCTGGATTCATTGATGAAACCTGATCAATTCCATATTTTTTTAGAATAGTTTCTTCTGCATGATTTTTGCACTGCGTCATAATTTCTTGCCTGAAATAATTAACAAAAAGCTGATCAAAAAAATCTAACGAACTATTCCATTCTGAGAGTTCTGGGCCTTCTGTAGCAATATAAGGGAAAATACGATTTCTTCCTTCAAGTTTTTCTCGCAATAAAGCACTAGTAAAAGTCACCCCTTTTATCTTTATTTGTTCATCATTGAGCACATCAAGAGCAGAGAGCTTAAATACTGCTTTAGGACGAGCGACGTTTAAGACTCGAACAGATACATCTTTTAGTGTATCCATTATACCTTCATAGTTGTCGGGGCTACTATATTTCTTACACATACTTTCCAAGTCAAAAGAAATTGGAATCGTATCAATAACACAAAGATCGTCTTGCATATAAGGCTCCTTAATACTTTAATGTGACAGAAATTGATAAAAACCGCACGACAACATATGCAAACACTATAAAATCATTCTTGCTATTCTATATGCCTCATTTCATAAGGTCAAGTTATTTATAGAATAAACACTGCCAAGAAGCGTTAATCTTTTGTGATGTGCTTTGGCTGCATGGTTGATAAAGAATCTCTTGTTTTTGCTTGACCACGACACTGCACACGTAAAACGAAATATTGTCACTTTAGTCTCCACAGGGTGGCTTCATTCTTTCTTCGAAATAAATTACTCTGTTCCTTTAAAATAAACACCCTATGGGGATGTATACTTTGAAGTGCAATTCAAGTACATTAAAATAAGCTACAAATGAATGCCTTGTGATTAATATTGTAAAACATGTAAAATAGAGAGATATACAATGAAAAATGTACAAGATTCTGTTTTTGGTTTGATGGAACACAACATTAATTGGAAGAAGAGCAAGACCTTAGAAATGTGGGGGCGCACCTTTGATATACGTATTGTCGCCAGTGACCTTGACGAAGAAGGGATTCTTGCCGTTCAGCAAGAAGCGTATCAAACGGTGAAGGATAGTATTCCAGAGATTATAGATGAGAACTTTCCTGCCATTGTAGATTTTTGTATGGACGCTTTTGAATTAGAAGAGAAAACCCCTGAAGAAATAGCTACAAGCCTTGAAATCACTGAGATTTTATTTCAAAGAGATGGTTCATGGGGAGTTCTAATAGACAGTGAAGATGATCCTGATAATGGCCTTGCTCTATATTTTATTGATGGTGAAGCACAGGTAGGAGAACAGGATGAGTTTATATAGAGAATAAATAATTTATAACTATTTTAATCGATTAATAGGTTCTATTTGTATTTAGCAGTTGCAACTGTAGTTTTAGGTCCATTTTTCGTTCCCTCTCATACAGCACCTCATCCGTATCATCTGGTTTACCAAAGCCCCGACTGCATGACAGAGGAAGCCCAATTGCACAAGTACTATAAGAACCTTCAGTAACACACAAAAATAAATATGTACTAGAAGATACGTATTTATGATTTATCTCCCTTCTCTTCTAGGTATTTATAAATAGAATTAGGAGCACCTTTACAAAGTGAAACAAAATACAAAAAAAGGCTAGTTAAACAAACTAGCCTTTCTTATTACTCGCAAAAAGTATCTCCGTTTACACGGGTCTACATTTATACAAAATTACATTTACTTTGTGTAAGAACTTTCATATTCAGTAAGAGCCTTACTTACCACCTTGCCAAGAGCAAAAAGAGCGATAAGGTTAGGAAGAACCATAATACCATTGAACATGTCCGCAAGTTCCCAAACAAGAGAAACCTTCAGCAATGACCCAAGTACAAGGAAGCCAATAACAACTATGCGATAGCTGAACACTGCTTTTGTACCAAAAAGGAACTTGATATTTTGTTCTCCAAAAAAGCCCCAACTAATAATAGTTGAAGAAGCAAAGAAGAAAAGACATATAGCAACAAAGATATGACCAAAGCTACCCAAGCCAATTCTAAAAGCTTCTTGTGTAAGCGTAATACCTGTAGGGACAGCGTTAGGATCTGTACCGATAGCGCCTGTCATAATAATAACAAGAGCGGTCATGGTAAGAACAACAAAGGTATCAAAACAAACACCAATAATAGCAACAAAACCTTGTTGTGCTGGGTGCTTTACTTTTGCCAAAGCGTGAGCATGAGGGGTTGAGCCCATACCAGCTTCGTTTGAAAAAAGTCCACGTGCTACACCATAACGCATAGCTTCTTTGATACCAACGCCGATAACGCCACCAGTAGCAGCAGCAGGATTAAACGCTCCAACAAAAATCATTTCAAAAGCAGGGAAAAACATTCCTAGGTTGGTGAAAATTACATAAAAACCACCAAGAAGGTAAAGAACCGCCATGATAGGTACGAGCTTTTCGGTCGTTGCCGCAATACGCCCAATACCACCAATAAACGTAAAACCAACAAAAATCGCAACAAAAATACCAACCGCTAATTGAGGCACACCAAATGCGGTGTAAAAAGCATCAGCGATGGAGTTTGCTTGTACCATGTTACCAATAAAACCAAGAGCAATAATAATGGTAACAGCGAAGAACGCCGCTAAGCCTTTACTGCCAAGACCTTTGGATATGTAGTAAGCAGGTCCACCAATAATAGCGCCTTTATCGTCTTGTGTTTTGTAGATTTGAGCAAGCACGGCTTCAACGAAAATTGTTGCCATACCAAAGAAAGCAGCTATCCACATCCAAAAAATAGCCCCAGGACCACCTAATGCAATCGCAGTAGCTGCGCCCGCAAGGTTACCCGTGCCCACTTGTGCCGCCACAGCGGTTGCAAGGGATTGGAAAGAACTCATGCCGTCTTTATCAGCTTTCTTTCCTGTGAAAGACAAATCTGCAAAGGTATACTTTATGGCACGCCCAAAACGTCGCACCTGTACAAAATTAAGACGCACAGTGAAATAGATACCAGCGCCTACAAGGAGAGGGATAAGGCAGTAAATGCCCCACAACACACTGTTAATTTCTGAAACAATTTTAGTAAGTTCGTCCATAAGTTCCCCTCATATGTTTCAGGTCTTCCTAAAACATTGTTAATAAGTTCTTCTACCTACAAAAATCATGGAAAATTTTTCACCATACAAAACGGCTCGCATAGCGAAGCTTCAGGTTAAAAAGATTCCTTGCTCTAAGCCGCCGCATATGCTTTGAACAGGGGCTTTAAGGTTAAGATCCGTTAGTCACTCTACTTTTATTTTGTGCAGTGACTTCCTGTTTTGAGTTTAATCTCAAAATGTTTTGGGTCTTTTGGGTTTCACCTTTACTGTATGAAAAACCTGCGTTCATAAGACGGTTAAGCTCTTTTGCTCTAATCTTGGAAGTTTTTGCACCCAAAATAACTGCAATGAGTCTTGTGTCTCCACGCCTCGACGTGCTAATAATGTTATAACCTGACGCACGTGTCCAACCTGTTTTCAAACCGTCCGTTCCGTTATATGTTCCCAGTTGTGGGTTTTTATTTCTCAAGGTTTTACCATGAAAAATAATTCTCTTAGTGCTATGATAACTCAATGACCCAGGATGTGTCATTATATAATTTCTACTCAAGATGAGCATATCTTGTGCTGTGGTGTATTGACCTTTTGCAGGTAGCCCACTTGAAGTTTTAAAAACAGTATTATTCATTTTAAGCGCACGTGCTTTTTTATTCATAAGCACCGTGAATGCGTATTCTGACCCTGCCATATGTTCAGCAATGGCAACACATGCATCATTCCCAGAAGCAACAGCCATGCCATACAGTAATTGCTTAACCGTAACAATTTCGTCTTTAATAATTCCCATAGAAGCGCCTGCGGTTATATCGGCTTTCTTGCTTACTTTTACCAATGTATTCAAAGAGAGTGTTTTCGCTTCAATGGCATCAAAAACAAGATACATGCTCATTACTTTAGTAAGGGACGCTGGTGGAATTTTACGATTAGCATTTTGATGATAGATAATTTCACGAGAATCAATATCCATGAGGATACTTCCCCTCACATTTAAAGAATCTGCCAATGCTACGTTTATGTTTCCAAAAACCAAAACTAAACTAAGCATGAGTAATAATTGACGCATAATGATAATTCCTAAATTGGCTTAAAAATGTTCCTTACGGCGGGAGGAGGAGGGGATATTTAATGCTGTCCTATATTTTGCCACAGTTCTTCTTGCAATAGCAACACCTAATTCAGCTTTGAGAAGTTCACAAAGTTTTTCGTCTGCCAAAGGTGCTTTCGGGTTCTCTTTTGAAATCAGTTGTTTAATGAGCGCCTTAACACTTTCAGAGCCAACTTGGTCACCATCATTAGAACTCAGCGCACTATTAAAGAAAAATTTTAACTCAAACATTCCATACGGAGTCGAAGCGTATTTATTAGTCGTAATACGACTTACAGAGGATTCATGCATCTCAATATCTTCAGAAATATCCTTCAATATGAGTGGCTTAAGTTTGCTTACGCCATGTATAAAAAACTCTTTTTGGAATTTGACAATACTTTCCATAACCTTATAAAGAGTTCGGCGTCTTTGCTCTAAACTTTTTATAAGCCACGTTGCTGATGCCACTTTCTTATTGGTATATTCCTTTACCTCACTAGAAGTACTGGAAGCGCTTTTTTGCATAAACTCACTCAAATGTAAGCTTGGTAAGTCATCGTCATTGAGAAGAATAGCAAAATCACCGTCATTGGAAAACACATAGACGTCTGGACTAATATAAAGAGGCTCTCCCTCACCAAAGCTTGCGCCAGGTAATGGATTGAGAGACTGTATAATCTCAATATACTCTTTTAATGTCTCTAAATCAATACGAAACTTTCGCATAAGCGGCTTATAGCGGTAGGTTTCCAAATCATTAAGGTGTGATTTCACAAGCTCAAGCAAAATAGGGTCACGATCATAACGCAAAACTTCAAGCTGAACTAAAAGACATTCTTGTGCCGTTCTTGCGCCAATACCAACAGGATCTAGCCTTTGAACATGTTGTATCATCTTCTCAGCTTGCGCGGGTGAGCAGTGAGCAGAGAGCGCTATATCATCAGCACTCGCCCGTAAATAGCCCGATGAATCCAAATTCCCAATAATTTCTTCACAAATATCAACATCGCTTTCTGCAAGCCTTGAAAGCCGTAATTGCCACATAAGATGGGCATCAAGAGATGTACGAGCTGCGTAGCGTGTTTCCAAAGGGTTATCATCAAGGGATTCAAAATCTCTCACACTCGCCGTACGGGGTGCGCTAGAGAGCTCTCCAAGATAATTTTCCCAATCACCATTAGAAGCAACCTCTTCAAATTGATAGCCTTCGTCTACACCTTCACTTTTCTTAGGATCCTTAGAATAATCATTTTCAAACTCGGATGTATCTAAAGACATTTGCCCCTCTTCAAGAAATGGATTTTCCATAAGTTCTTGTTGCACATGCTCAACCAGCTCCAAACGTGACATTTGAAGAAGTTTTATTGCTTGTTGCAATTGAGGTGACATGAGCAGTTGCTGTGTTTGCTTTAACTGCTGCTTAAGTTCTAAAGACATCTATTCTCCTAAACAGGGGATATTCCGAGCATATGATGCTCCTCAACAAAGGATTTAAAAAAATATGGACTTATAGCAAAGAAGAAACAGAGGTTCTTATGCCATAATATTTTTTTTATAGCAAGTTTAGACATATGTAGAATTGATTTTTTGAGAAAAAAAAGTGATTTCAGGAAAAACAAGCGGATTCCTCTTTCAAGAACCCCCTTGAAATAATACATATACGAAACACAATCAAGAGAGAATTAAACTATTATTATCAGGAAGATACACGTCCAATCGCCCCACTGTCTCTATAAAAAACGTGCCCTAACTCGTCCATATTCTTATTTTAGTTAAAAATATATATATTTATAAAACTATTTTAGAATGCTCGGATTTTTAAAAAGTATAAAAAAATAATTATCTAAAAACCACTTTTATCCTTGTAAGATATTAAATAGCAGAATAATCATCATTAAATACTTGCAGAATATTTCGTTTTAATGCAAAATTGAAAAAAAATGTGTATGGGGACTTTAATGGATATTAGAAAAGTAAAAGATGTTTTAAGCAAAGCCAAGTTATATGCAACACGAGGCGATTTTATTAATTCCCTCAAGTTCATGTTACAAGGATTAAGAGACGTGAGCATAAATGCTGGTGCGCCTCCCACAGAAATCCGAGCACTAATACGGGAAGTCTCTCAAATTTATGCCAATGAGCAAAGCATTAAAAGTAACGCGAAAGCTTCACTTATTTATAGCCCTGGGCAAGAAAAAACTCTCTATGCTACTCTAAAGAGAGCCTATGATGCCATTGCAGAAAAAGCAGTATCAGAAACATACGATGAAACATTAGAGCGCAAAAGAAAATTAGATAAGCACCTTATTCTTGGAAAAAGGTACCTTGCTGATGGGAAAATTGCCGACGCTGATGCTATGTTTCAGGAAAGTCTAAAGCTCTATAAAGACGAAAAACATTTATTTCCATATATCGCAAAAATTCTTTCAGAAGCAAACCAAGATGCAAGAGCTCTTTTCTATTTGAAAAAAGCAACCGAAGTTGATCCAAAAAATGAAGATATTAGAAAAATGATACAAGCACTCCTCGCAAAACGAGAAGAAGCCTAAATTCTCATTCAGCACATCTTCTATTTTACTGGTATTGAGCCAACAAAATGTCACGAAATCGAAAATTTTTAAAAGAAGCATATGCATTATTATAACATTAGCCCACGTTGCTTTACCCGCAGTGTTTTTATAGGAGATGGGATAGCATGAAGTCGCTCCGTTTTATACATGTAGCTGATTTACATTTAGATACAGCCTTTGGTGCGCTTGCCTATGATAACAGTGAAGCGCTTGCTAAACGCATGCAAGACGCACCCTTTGAAGCCTTAGAAAATCTTATTAAGCTCTGCAAAACGACTTCCCCACATTTTCTCATTTTTTCGGGAGACATGTATAATAGTGAAGAAGCAAGCCTACGTGCACGCTTTGCTCTACGTGACGCCTTTGAAGAACTTAACGAAATGAGTATTCCGATTTATTATGCGCATGGTAATCATGACCCTTTAAATCAAGAAGCAAAGGCGGAATTTGCCTCTATCGTGTGGCCTGAAAATGTCCACACTTTTAGCGAAGACTGGACGTATTTATCTTATCCACCGCATGAAATGGACACGGAAAATACCGATAATACAAAAGAATATAAAGAAATTGCAAGAATTTATGGCATTAGCCATACAACTAGACAAGAAACAAGAAATTTGGCAAGCATGCTTGAAGTACTAAAGGCTCCCTGCGTACAGATTGGAGTATTACATACGAATGTTGTGGGCACTCAAAAAAAGACAAAAGCTAAGAACAATTACGCCCCTTGCTCCCTGACTGATTTACAAGAAAAAAATATGCATTACTGGGCATTAGGGCATGTGCACTCCCCTGCTATTCTTATGGAAACACCACTTATCGCCTATGCAGGTTCCATGCAAGGCTTGCACATCAATGAAGAAGGCGCACATGGCTGCTTGCTCATCGAATTTAAAAACATTGAAGAAAATCATATATCAAGCCCCGAATACTCATTTCACACCCTTGCACCTGTAGAGTGGCATGTGCTTGATGTTGAAATTGTTCCACCAAAAGATGACACAGAACCTGAAAACATTATGGAAATCCAAAATATTATCTCTCGTGAAATCAGTGCACGGATTGCTGCAACTAAACTTGGAAAAGAATGTACAGATTTAATTTTTCGCATAAAACTCCATGGCCGCAGTGATTTAGCAAATCAACTACATGAGAAAGACGTTCTCAAGGATTTAAGCCATGCTCTACAGAAAAAGCATAAAATGCCTCGAGTATTTATCAAGGATATACAATCCACCGTACGCCCTCTTTTTAATTTTGAAACTGCCCTTGAGCGAGATGATATTTTAGGGGAAATTTTACGTGTAACACAGGATTTACGAAACCACAAATCCTTACTCATCGAAACAGAGAAAGAGGCTGCCGAGCCCCTAAAAGCTAAAATTGCACGCTACACATCAAATATAAATTCTGAAGATCATGAGCCTGCAAAAGATTCCAAAAATAGCATTGAAGCTTTAATCGACAAGTCAGAAGAAATTTGTGTGGAAGTTTTTGAGCCACAACAATAAACGTATATGATGTTTTTGCCAGAAAAATAATTAGGATGCACAATGTATATTAAAAGTTTTCATATCGAAGGTTTTGGGCCTCTTAAAGACTTTTCAGTGAATGATATTCCCTGCGGAATGGCGGTTTTTCTTGGCAATAATGAGGCAGGAAAAAGCTCTGCCATGGAATTTGTGCGGGCTATGCTCATGGGAATTCCAACAAAAAGAAATTCACTCACACAAAATATAAGAAATTCCAAGGGTGGTAGCATGAAAATCCATGATACCAATCATGGAGAGATTAATCTTGTGCGACACTTTTCTAATAATGCATCCCTTGTACAGCTATATGATGCCCATGGAAACATGTGCCAAGACGCTATACTTACTGAAATTATGGGCGGAGTAAGCCGTGATGTTTACCGCATGATTTATGGATTCAATTTGGTTGAATTACAAAATATTAATAATTTCCACGGTTCTGAAGTCTTTAATACCATACTCGGAGCCAGCTTTGGACTAGGGCTTAGAGGCCCTGTGGCTGCCCTTGAAAATATTCAATCAAAGATGGATGTTATCCACAAAACACGTGGTAAAAATACTATTCTTCAAAAATTATTCGATGCATGGAACAACAATAAAAGTGAACTTGATACCGCATTTGCAGAAGTGAAGCAATTTGATGTCTTACAAGAAGAACGCCTTATATTAGACAGTAGTCTCACTGAACTGAGGGATAAGAAATCACTTATCATAGACAAAGGCGAAGAGTTACAGACACTTATCAGTATGTGGGGACAATGGCGCAAATGGTTTGAACTGCAAAGCGTTATAGCAACTTTACCACCAGTAACCGTGAGTTTCCCTGAAAATGCAGAGCTTGTTTTAGAACGAATTTTAGAACAAGAAAAAATCAAACAAAAAACGTTAGAATCTCTTAATTCAAAATATACGGAACTTGGAAAACAGAAAGAAGAGCATCAAACAAATAGTCTTTTATTAGAGCAACACACCGCTTTGAAAGACCTTATGGAAGAAAAAGGCTCGTATAGACAAGCATTAGGGGAAATCACCCCGCTCACAGTCAAAAGCAAACAGTTTTTCCATATACTTGAAGAAACCAATACTCGACTCAAAGATAAGTGGCAACTTTTGGACGGCAAAAATCCAGAAAGGCATGCGTTTAACCCAGAGGTTATGGCACAGGCTCTTGCTAAAATCCCACATGATGAGCTTTTCCTAGAAGAATTTTCCGCATATGAAGCCAAAATACTAGATGCAGAATCACACGCACAAAGCACTATCACGGCATTGGAATACGCACAAAGAGATCTAAACCTTGCCCAAGAGAAGAAATTCAAAATTGAAGCCGATATCAGGTCAATTTCAGAACAAAAAAGCAATGAACAAGGCAACGATTCCTCTTCAACACAAGAACAATATGCTGAAATACTTGGGCATGCAAACCTTGCAAAAGAAGCCATTCGCTTTTTACCTGAAAAGGCACAACGTGTACAATCTACCTTTGGAGAATGGAAAAAACAAATTGCCCACCTCACCATTGATGATTTGGACACGCATCCCATCGAGGAAGAAGATTATAAAGATACATCTCTTTCAATCGCCATTAGTGATGAAAATGAAAGAAACTATTACATTCATGCATCAAATGTTATTGAAGCCATGCAAAGTCAACGTGAAAAGATTTTGCCTATCGCACAACAATATTTAGAAGAAGAAGATTCTTCTCGAGTATTCGCTGAAAAGATTGAGCGTATCACTGGCTATGAACAAGAATTAAACGCCACAGCGCAAATTTCTAATCCAGTGAATACATATGATGCTCCTGCGCAAAATATCGCTGACCTGACGGCTGAAAAAGAAGAACTTGAAGTACAAAGCCGTGTTATTCAAAAATTGCAAACCATTGATGGGCTTAGGGCTCAAAGTATGCAACGATTGGAAGATTTAGGCACAAAACAAGACGCCCTCAAAAAAAGCATCGCAGACAAAACAATATCAAAAATTGCTTTAGTTCCTGGTATATTATGCGCTATCCTTGGGCTACCACTTTTGATTTTGCGTATAATGAACGGACAAGACGCGATTGCCCTTGATAAGTTGCAAAGCATTATCTCCTTTGCGGAGCTTTTTCCTAGTTGGAGTGGCACATTATATGTTCCTTTCTGGTTGCCCCTCGTCCTCACGCTTCTAGCAATTATCAGTATTTATTTACCTATTTCAAGAAGATCTGATGCCGACGATGAATATGAAGAACTCAGAGAGCTTGATGAACATATAGCAGCACAAAGAGAAAATCTTGCAGCGATAAGAAAAGAAGAAATCTTTGTTATTATGCATACCTTTGGTATTAGTGAAGCAGAGCAAGCTAAATACTATGAAAAAACGAAAGCAAAACTTGGGTATGACTCTGATAGTATCGAAGAAAATCAAGAAACACATGCGAGAGACCAACTTGTATTATTTGATGATGAGCCTATAGCTACTACTGATTCCAATCAAAAGGAAAAAGAGGAAGACAGTACTCCACAAGAAGACGCTCTGCCAACGCATAATCTATCACTGTCCCTTGACAATTCAGATGACGATAAGAACGATGAGAATGATGAGAACGATTATGACGAGAATGATAAGAACGAGGAAGACATCCACAATCTCCTTGAACCAGATAGTTTACCCACTGAACTTTTTTCAGGTAAAAACCTCACAGCTATTCCAGCAATATTAAAGAATAACCATATTTACCGAGAACTCACACAAACTCTTCAAGATATATGCACTGAGATTCGAGAAAAGAAATATGCACATTTTATTGCCAGTGAGCAGGAGCACGATGCTAGCGAACAAAGCAACGATGCGGATATGAAAACAAATGAAAAGAGAGCGGAGCTTTCAAAAGAAAAGGCTCATTATCAAGAGTTATTCAATGAAAACACTGAACTTTTAGCAAACTATAAGGAAGAGTGGGAATCATTTTTTAAAGAATATTTCTTTACGCAAGCTCCTGACCCTCGATACATGGAAGCCTTTTTCTTACGTATTGATGCGTGTGCAAATATACAAAAACAATTTATAGAACTCAATTCTGAGCGTCAATGTTACGACGAGCACATACAAAAGTTGCACGAAATAGCACAATCAGATTTTGTAGAAGTATATGAAAAAACGCAGGCAAATTTAGAAGATAACGATATAAATATCAGTACCCTTATCGAAAATATTGAAAAGCATATTCAAGAGCTACACCTATCTGCTTTAAGAAACAACGACACATCGGCACAAGATGTTGCGCTTGAAACCGCAATTCAAGCTGAAAACCAAATGAAAACACATCTAGACAGTGTTACCGAAAATCTTCATGAGCGACAAGCTCTTGTGAATAATAGCTATGATGAGTGCATCACATTTTTATGCAACAAAGGCATACTGGCGTCTCCCGATGCGCAGGCACATTATGCTAAAATGAATGATGAGAAGACAAATGCAAGCACACAATCCCCTAGCACTAAACAAGATATTGGAATAAATGCCTCGATTAAAAAGCTCAATATTCCTCTTTTCAAGCAAGTTCTAGAGTTCATGGATCGTTTTGATGCAAGTATGCTTGAATATGAGAAAATTAAATTCGATATGATAGGCACAGAAGATATTATTGCCGATTTTGAGAGCTTTCTCATGGACTTAGTGGAAGAAGCAAAATTCACACCTATCCTTGAGAATAATGCTATTAATCATTTAGAAACCTTTGAACGCTTTCATGCCCGCATAGAACACGAAATAACCAAAAATGCAAACAAGGAAAATATAGGGCAGCAAAGTTTGCAAGTAGCCAAAGAGATTGAAAGTGTCCAAGCGGATATTGATGAAATTCATAGCAATATGCAAGCCTTGCTTGATTTAGCAAAGGTCAAAAATGAAAGCCAATTACGTGAGCTCATCGAAGCTGAAAAGCAACGAGGCCAAATTATACGCAGTTCACTTGCATTAGAAGAGCCTTTTCATTCTGTTGACTTGCCAAAATTTGTAGCCAAGTCCAGCAGCCCAGGTAAAAGACAATACCCAAGCGACCTTCTCAAGGGAGTAGAAGAACTTCCCGATATTTTTGACTACTTTTCTAAAACAACGAAAGAGATGTGGCAAGAAGAATTAATAACCACAAAAAAATCTTATGAAGTTCTTGATGCAAATGAGCACGAAGTTCAGAATAATTATGGAGCATTACAAGCAAAATGTGACGCACTCATTCAGTCTGCAAGCCTCGCCTCTTTGCGCCGCAAACAACTTGATATAGAAGAACAAGTAGAAGAAGCCTATGAGTCATGGCTAGAACTTTCCTTTACAAAACAAGTTATTACAAAAGCTAGAAAGCAATATGAGCTGGAAAGACAACCTAAAGTTATTGCATTGGCATCAGAATTTTTTGCTACTATTACAGATAACGCATGGGAAAAAATTATTGTTTCCATGGATGATAAGGACATAAAAGTCGTGGGTAAAAATGGAAGCCCTGTGACCCCAGATGTGTTAAGCCAAGGTACAAAAGAACAGCTCTATTTGGCGTTGCGTTTAGCTCATGTTCAAAGCCGAACAGAAACACATCAGCCTATCCCTATTCTCATGGATGATATCCTCGTCAATTTTGATAAAAAGCGCATGGAAAACACCATTGATACATTGAATAAACTTATCACGGCTCGCCAAGAGCCGCTTATAGGCGCAGCTAACCAAGAGAGCATGAAGGAAGAAGAGACTTCTATTCAAACGACAACTGATAGGATTTTAAGAAATAACACAATCGGGAAAACCGAAAATGAAGACCATGGGCAACAAATATTGTTTTATACGTGCCATGAAGACACCGCACAAATATTGCGTGATAAAATCAAGAATACGCAAGTATATCTTGTTGATAATAAAACAGTGCGCCCAGCATAATTTCTATGGCATAGTTTCTATGTGAGCAGGGGCTTTTCTCTCTAGAAAGGGTGAAAAGCCTCTCTTTTTCTATGCTCGCTTTGCTTTCATTTTTTCTAATACGAAATACGGGATGCGCAAGCTTCCTTTTCCTTTTGCTAGAGCAACCCCAGGCTTTGATTTTCCGTGAAAATCAGAACCACCGCTAAGAAGAAGTTCGTGTTTTGCCGCTAACCCAACAAGTACTCGCTCATCTTTAAACGAGTGTGCGCTATGGTAGGCCTCCAAGGCGTTGAGCCCAAGAGGTGACAATTCACTAATAAGCTCGTCAAGCTCTTCTAAACTACAGGGAATAAGTGCTGGATGCGCAAGAACGACAGTCGCCCCAGTCTTAGCGAGAATTTGAACCGCTTCATGAGGTGTCACCGCTTTACGTGGCACATACGCTTTTTTATCACGCCCCAAATATTCTTCAAAAGCTTCTTGCTCTGAAGCCACGATACCTTTATTCTTCAAAAACTGTGCAAAATGAGGGCGACCAATCACCCGTCCACCAGCTAAGTTCTCTACCTCTTTTATACTAATTTCAATGCCAAGCGCTTGAAGTTTTTCAATAATACTATTATTTCTTTTCTCTCTATTGGCTTGAAATGTTTGTATACTGGTAACAAATTCAGGGTATTTATCAATATCTTTTGGAATCCATAGCCCCACAATATGGACATCATAGACGCCATGCCGTGTGCTGAGTTCACAACCTCGGATAAATTCTATGGACGCTTGCACCGCCGCAATTTCACCTTCTTCTAGTCCGTCCACCGTGTCGTGATCTGTAATAGCAATGGCACGCATACCAAGAAGGGACGCTTTTTGTATAATTTCTGTAGGCGTAAAAGAACCGTCCGAAGCCGTACTATGCACATGCAGATCAATAAGATTATTCATTTTTTACAATTCAACCTATTTCTAGTTATGCTGTCTTGTTGTGCCACAATACTCTCCAGTTGATGCGTCTGTGTTGATTTTTACCTGCGCTGATTTTTCTATTGAGAACACTTGTCTATTCTTAGAAAACATTCATGAACGCTATGCAGTGCACATTCTATCATTCACGGATAATAGACGAACCACGGCTTGATGGCTTTGACGATAAAGTTCTACTTTCATTATCGTTAATAATTTGGCTACTCCCCTTTGCATAACTTGAGTCATTGGAGTTATGAGAAGAGTTTCCAAAAAATGTCCCCATAGACATAGAAGAGCCATTAGGCCCCGTCATATTAAAGTAAAAACCACCAGCATTAGAATTGCTATTTGAATTTTGCCCATAATCTTGCCCATAATCTTGATTGTGATTTTGTGATGCATTTTGATTATAATGCATATTGTTATTATTTGTCTGGTTATTATTTATATAGTTTGAATTACTGTTTATTTGATTTTGAGGATACTGATTATTCGTTGTAAGAATATCATTTCCTGAAATAATAGTAGAGCTTCCACCATAAATTTCTGTATGATAATTCGGGTCACTATACAGCTCATCCAAGGAAGGACTAGACGTATGCTTGTGCAAATCACTAAGAGACATGGAGGGCACGGGAGGATAGGAATTTGACGTCCAATCGTGCTGCATTGTGCCATGCATACCTTGAGGAGAAGCATTCATTTCTGCGCCATTAATTGCGTTGCTATTTGTCCCTAGATTTTTTTCTTCTGTTGTCATAGTCGAATCCGTAAGGGAAAACTGCGCTTCGCTTTTTACTTCATGAGAAGCTTCCTGACCGTTACTTATTGTCGTGTTAGTCAAAGGCTTTGCGTTGTTTTCTTCTGTCATATTTGTATGAGCGCCTTCCTCCAAAACTATTGGATTTGAACGTGCAAAAACACTTGTTAAACAAAAAAAGGACAGTGATAACGCAAATATTACCCCTACTATTTTCTTATATGTACGTAAATGATTAATCATAAATACCCTAATACTTTATTGTTAAATATTGAACATTGTCTGAGGTGGCAATGAGAGTATCTTTCTATGAGTGAGTATGTTTAAAACGAAGTATTTTAGAAAGATAAGAATATATACTATGCCCATTCTGCAAAGTAGTCTAGATAATATAGCTGCTTTTATTTTATTTTTCTTATTCCACACCGTGAATAAGACTTTTCCTTTAAATATTTTTACGCTATTATCTGCCAATGAAAAACAACGCACCTTTTTTATTCGTGCAAGAAGACACCTTACTTCTTGACATCGGCAGTGGTACACAAGACATTCTTCTTGCCCATGCACACGTAAATTTTGAAAACTGGACTCGCTTTATTCTTCCTTCCCCTGCTAAAATGATTATGAAACAAATTCAGCAATCTACAGCGAAAAAACGCCCTCTTATTCTCACGGGAACTATCATGGGAGGTGGTTTTTTTAAAGCAATCACGGCGCACCTTGAAGCTGGTTTGAGCATTAAATCGACTCAAAAAGCGGCCTATTCTCTTTACGATGATATTCGCAAAGTCGAAAGTCTTGGCATTGAAATCATTCAAGAAAACGAAGTTGCCACATACAGCGACGAAGACTATGACATAATTGAACTTGCGGATTTTTCAAAAAGCTTTTGGACAGAATATTTGAAAAACATAGGCATAGCGTTACCTAAAAATATAGCATTAGCCGCACAAGATCATGGAATACATGAAGATGTGGGAAATCGCATTGGGCGTTTTCGTTTATGGAAAGAGTTACTTCAAAAAAGTACCGATCCCCTTGACTGGATTTTTGACACCGTTCCCACGCCCTACACTCGTCTAAAAGCCTTACAGGAAAGCGCAGATGCTTCTTTTGTTGCCGATACGGGTTCTGCTGCACTTTTGGGAGCTTTGTCCATGCCTGATATCGCCGCACGGTCTGAACGGGAAGGTATAACTATCGTGAATGTAGGTAATAGCCACGTGCTTGCATTTTTGGTTTACCAATCTCAAGTATGCGGTATTTATGAACACCACACAGGTATGCACGATACAGATTCTTTATTGAGAGACTTACAAGAATTTCGCTTTGGTTGGCTTCCCGATGAGGAAGTTCGTGAAAAAGGCGGGCATGGCTGCGTATTCAACTCTATTCCAGCAGAAGCAGAAGGCTTTCGCCCGACCTACGTACTTGGGCCTCGCCGAGAAATTCTAGACGGGCACGGGCAATTTATTAATCCTCACGGGGATATGATGCTGGCAGGGGCGTTTGGGCTTCTCTACGCCATGCATGAAAAACAACAACGTAAAAATCAAGCATAAAAACTCCGCCGTATCTTACAAAAAAGCCATTTTGAATGTCATGCCAATGCGAGAGGCTTTGCCTCTCGTATTGGAAGGCTCTGCCTCCCAAACCCACCGCCAAAGGGATTAAATCCCTTTGGAAACCCCGCAAGTTTTACTTTTTGCAAGTAAAGTTTATAAATACTTATATATGAGGTTTCCAAAGGACATCATGTCCTTTGGTGGAGAGCGCGAGAGGCAGAGCCTCTCAAATAATAATCACGAACTTTGAATACCCACATTATCACATTAAACCTTGCATTATCCTGACTAACAAGCTAATCTCAACGAACTTTATAGCATACTATTATCATTAATTTGCAAATTGTACGGAGTAGCAGATGGATTTTTTTGACATATGTGAAAATTGGAGCCGCGATCAAATCGAAAACGAGCAAGTTGTTCGATTAAAGAAAAGTATCACCCAAGCGATGAAAGCGCCGTTTTATGCAAAGCTCTATAAAGACGCTGGTCTTTCTGCTGATACGATTAAGAGCCCTCAAGATATTCAAAAATTTCCCTATATTTCCAAGGAAGATTTACGAGATAATTACCCTAATAAACTCGCATGTGTTCCTGTTTCTGAATTTGTGCGTATGCACTGCTCAAGTGGAACAACAGGTTCTCCAGTTGCCATATGTTATACAAAGAAAGACATTGAAAACTGGGCATCTCTTATGGCAAGAGGTATGTATATGACGGGCATACGGAAAGAGGATACCTTCCAGAATATGTCTGGATACGGTCTTTTTACGGGTGGGCTTGGCATACATTATGGCGCAGAACACCTAGGTTGTATGACTATTCCTGCAGGGGCTGGTAATACAAAAAGACAGATAAAACTCATCAAAGATTTTAATGTAAGCGTTGTCCATGTTTTGCCATCTTATGCTATGCACGTAGCACAGCAAGTGCAGCTTGAGGGTACAGATCCAAAAACTCTTCCCCTTAGAATTGCCCTTGTTGGAGCAGAACCATACACAGACGAAACAAGAAAACGCATTGAAGACATACTTGATATCAAGGTTTATAATAGCTTTGGTATGTCGGAAATGAACGGCCCTGGCGTCGGCATGGAATGCCAAGAACAATACGGCATGCATATTTGGGAAGATTCATATATTATTGAAATTATTGACCCTGAGACAGGCCTTCTTCTTCCAGAAGGGGAAGTGGGTGAGCTTGTTATGACCACGCTAGGTCGTGAGGGCATGCCTGTTCTACGTTATCGCACACATGATTTAACTCGAATTATACCAGGTGATTGTGCTTGTGGCAGAAAACATAAAAGAATTGACCGTATTACGGGTCGCTCCGATGATATGTTTATCATGAAGGGCGTGAATATTTACCCTATGCAAATTGAGCAAGTGCTTATGGCATTTCCAGAAGTTGGGCAAAATTATCTTATTCAGCTAGAAAAAGAGGGTCTAAAAGAAACCCTGCGTGTTAAAGTAGAAGTACGAGAAGAAAACTTCGTAGAAGATATGCGTGTACTTCGAGCTCTTCAAGACAGAATATCACGACGTTTGCATGATGAAATTCTCATCACGCCTGTTATTGATCTTGTGCAAGCCAATAGCTTACCTGTGAGCGAAGGCAAAGCAAAACGTGTTATTGATTTGAGAAACAACTAGAATAAAGTTTCAGTACAGCACAGCAAAAAATTGCACTGCGTAACGGCACCTTGTATTAAACTGGTGTCGTCTCGCTTATGCAAGGTCTTTATTTACGCAGAAATATCAGCGCTCATCGATAAATTCTTTCACCCTTTTGGGAGAGAATTCTTTATCCGTACTATCCGTTATTAATATTTTTGTATAAGCCCATTTTGCGACTCATCAAGGAACCAGTATTTTGCCCTTGAGATAGAGGTACATTCGTCGCTTGAATATTTTGCGGGCTTGTTTGTGCCACATCTTCTCTTGTTAAGACATTGACATCTTTAGGTACTTGTAAAGATGTGCCATTAGTCATGAGAGTATTAACTGCTGTATTATTTAAAGGCTGTTGTGCTTTTAGAACAGGTGCTTGCATCTGTAGATTCTGACTTGCATGAACTTGAGAACCTATTTGTGCTGTAGGGTTTGCTTGTGGCATTGCTACTCGTGATTGAGCCGATAATGGTGATAATGGCTGTGATAACGGCGCTGGCACGGCTTGCGGCATTACACGAGGACTTGTTAGTGGCTGAGCAGGCACGGAACTATTGAGGTTATTCCCCTGAGAAGCATTCGCCAATGGGCTCACTTGAGCGTTTACCGCTGCCAATGGGCTCACTGGAGTGTTTACCGAAGGACTTCTCACAATCCCAGCTTGCGTATTACCATAAAGAGCTGTTTTTCTTGCCATATTCACAGGTGCAATTATTTGTTCTTGGCTCACTGCACCTTGTAAAGAGGTATGCATGCCCCCATTAAGCGGTACTACTTGTGTTACAGGGCTTGCTTGTGGGTTTTGTCCATTTGCCTTTGCAAAAGCAAGCGACGCTTTATGTACAAGAGAAGTAGGAGCGGCCTTCTGCGCAAAAATCGATGTTGCCCCTTCCATAAGAGCGCTCATTTCTTCTTTAGCTTGCAGAGCCTCCTCTGGAGTTTTAGCATTACTCACTTTCGCTTTTGCCGCCTCAAGGGCTTTCACTCTGGTCTCAACCTGTTTCACCTGCTCAGCACGTGCATTTATACTTCCGCCTGTTTGCAACTTAGCTGTATTTCCTGCGGCCATTTGTGGCAATGGCCCCATTTGTGCGAGCGCCCGTTTTGCTTCTGGTGTTTGCATAGCTTCAGCAAAAGCATCACGTAAGCTGGTAAGGTTCTTTTGAACGCTTTTAAGGATACTCATATCTAATTTAATGTTCGCCATGAGCAAATTTTTCATAGATAAGAAATAAAGTTGATGAAGGTTTTTTGCTACTTCACCACCTTTTTCAAGATTCAAAGAAGCGTCTAATTCATTTATGATATCAATAGCTCTTGAGATTAAATTCCCTTTTGCTTGCATATCTTTAGCCAACATTTTTTCTTGCGCTTGCTCTAAAAAACGTATTGCACCATCATAAAGCATGACAGTCAAGTCTGCTCGCCCAATTGTATTCACTTGGGCTTGTTTATAGGAATGCATAACATTATTCATAAGAATCCTTTCAATCTATTTACGTTCTTGGGGTAGTTTAACCTAATGGTGGTAACATATTAATAGGTTTACACTCTTAGGCTGGTTTAGCTTATTGGTGGCAACATATTCGCCATTGATTCCATCTTACTATTATACTCCCCTAAAAGAGTATCTAGTCTAGAGAATTTCAGTTTCTGTCTTTCTTCCCAGATGCCAATTCTCTTTGTTTCTCTATCAATTTTTGCTTGTATATTTTCGTTAATTTCAGCGTAGTTTGAAATGATAGTAGGAAGCGTTCCTTGTGGTTCATTCTCAAGGCTTGTTCTCTTGAGTTCATCACCTAAAAAGGCACACATCTCATTGACTTTCCCTTGCTTTACTCGCACATCACCTTTATGTGTTCCCGGTGTGAGCTTTGCACCAAACTGCACAGAAAGACCAATAGCGTCGTTCTTTGAGTCCGCAACGGTAAATCGTCCAGGATACATGGGGTCAGTTTGAGCTTTTGCTCCGTTGATAAAAACTTCCGTTACACTTCCCGCTGCATCAACAGTATAGTCAACGTCATAGGTACCGGCTTTAGCAAACAGACCCGCTGATGCAATGGTAAAATCTGTAGAAGTCGTTGCACCTGTTAGTTTTGCTGAAAATAATTCTGCAATACCATTGGCATCGTCTTTAAGTGCTTTATCTAATTTCTCAGAATCAATCTTTAGAAGACCAAAATCTTCTTCTGCTGGGTTTGTTACAGTGGAAATACCAATCTGGCTAAGAGATGTAAAAGTATCATTAAGAGTATCTTCTGCATCTGTCATGCCCATAAAACCAGCACCCGAGCTACTCGTAATACTACTAAATTCTGAAAGCAGCATTTGCACACCATAGTTACCTGTAAGAGCTGCACCCTTTTGCCAAGTAAACTGTGATGCAAGTACATCTTCATCGGGGCTTCCAACAGCTTTATCGGTATCTACTTCTTGAAGCTTTAGGATAGTTCCCTTAACAAGGTTGAGCATATCAACAATTTCAAAAATATTTTCTTTTAATTTACTGGAGTCAGCAGAAACACTCAATTGAGTTTTCCCCTCACTCTTAATTGTTACGGTCATTCCATCAATAACTTCATCTAACTTATTAGAAGAGGAAACGATCTCTTTTGGCCAACCATTCACAGTAACAATAGCATCTTGCGCTTTTTGCTCATACCAGTTATCACCACCAGATTTCAAGGCTTCCATATTAGTGGTCACACTGCCAGAATCAGGTACAATAGCTGCCCCAGCCGCATCAGTAAAACCAAGGCTATAACCAGACGCGCCTTTTATAACGACTGCTTTAACACCAGCATTAGCTGGATCAGCATTAAAAAGAGTAGCAAACTCATCAAGTGTTGTTCCAGGAGGGACACTTGCAGAATACGTCTTACCACCATTCGTAAAGCTATAGGGCTCATTTGCTGTACCTGTGTTAACAATGGTATCTTTACCAGAAATAACCTCTTTTTTACCAAGACCTGGTAAATTAGAAGCCTGTCCAGCGTCATGGTTCATCGTTACAAAATCTTTACCGTCTTTGAAACCAGGCATAGCAGAGGTGATAGTACTTGTTACATCTGTGCCATCTTTTTTCTTATAATATATTTCTTTTTTGCCAGTGGATGCATTAACCATAATTTCTGCGGTAACACCGGAACCACTACTCTTTGCATGAGCATTAAACTGTTTGACGTATTCCTTCATCGTTGTGCCAGGCTCAACTGTCATTTTATATTCTGGATCTTTCCCGTCAACCTTATAACTTACTTCTTGAGCAGTGCCACCAGCAGGATTCATCATGGCATCTTCTTTTGTCATTTTGATGGAAAACTCACCAGGAGGATTTTCATCAAGAACGGCAGTAAGCCCTGCTGCTTTATTGGGGTCATCATTAATAGTTTTGACTAGCTGTTCCATGGTAAGGTCATCTGCCACAGGTACTGTGTAGTTCGTGCCTAAATACGTATAGGTATAGGTTTGAGGCTTACCAGTCTCGTTAATAATAGTATCCTTACCAGTCACTGTTCCCCCGCCGCCAAGCGCAGGAATTTTTGACGATGTAGGAGGGTTTACTATATTCCCACTTCGTTTATCCTTATATTGAACAACATAATCGGCACCATCACGAACAAGAGAAGCCGTTAGCCCAGGGTTCTCTGTGCTCATATTGAATGCATCGACAAACTCACCAGCCGTCATATCCGCACCAATATTCATGGTGATAGATTTTGAGCCATTGTAAAGAGTAAAATCTTGAGCAGAACCCGTATTATTAATACGAACATCGTTTGCAGTAAAAAGATGATTACTATCAAAACCAACAAGGTCAGAGGAGATGCTCAATTCCGAGTCAACTCCTGTGCTATTGCCCTGAATTTGAAACATATATTCAGAACCGTTTTTAATCATGGATGCTTTTACACCAGGGTTTTTTGCATCGTTATTAATACGCAAGACAAGCTGATCAAGAGTCGTACCTGAAGGACATTCTATTGTCCTTGTTGTGCCCTTATATGTATAGGAAAACTCTTGCGCCGCGCCTGTATCATTGATAATCGCTGTTTTTTCAGGAAACATTTTCTTCGTACTAAAAAGAGAAGGTGTAGCAATTTGTTTAACATCAATGGAGTAGTTACCCTCGGTAAGATCGGATCCAATATTTATGCTACCAGTAGCAACTTCTTCTTTAGAACTATCTACAGAAACAGCCATCATTTTAGAGATGCTATCAAACTCAGAAAGTGCGCTTTTTGCTTCCTGCATAACTTTAAGCACTTCTTCCATAGCGGCGATACGATATTCCCACTCGCCTTTCCATAAGGTCATACGAGTTTTTGGAATTTCTTCAACTTGCTTTAGCTGTGCTATCATTGCACTAAAGTCAGTTCCAGAACCAATACCAGAAAAACTGATACCGCCAGAAATCGAATTGGATACACTACTTGCCATGGGAAACCTCACAGGGAAATGGTTGCTTAATTTGGGTGGTAACGAGTCATACTTGGAAATTATTGCCTAGGGGTATTACCACACAAAACATCATGCAAAATTTGTGCCATATCTACACAGACATGGGATCAAAATCTAACCATATCTATATAATCGGACAAGAGCATAAATGCTATAGAGTAATTTATGCAAGATTTCTATTTTCTTTAATAATGATTTTCGCTATACTTAGAAGAGATAATAAAAAAAATTCAATCCATAAGTGACGACATGCAAGAAAATAAATTTAAGCTACACACGAAATATACCCCCATGGGCGATCAACCTGCTGCCATTGACGAACTTGTCGCCAATATCGAAGCGGGTATTTCTGATCAGGTTCTACTTGGAGTCACAGGCTCTGGTAAAACATTCACCATGGCAAATGTCATAGCCAGAACAGGCAGACCAGCCCTTATTCTTGCCCATAACAAAACATTGGCGGCTCAACTATATGGCGAATTTAGAGCCCTATTCCCTGAAAATGCGGTGGAATACTTTGTTAGTTATTATGACTATTATCAGCCTGAAGCCTACGTGCCTTCCTCAGATACCTATATTGAAAAAGACTCCTCTATTAATGATAACATAGACAAACTGCGCCACGCAGCAACCCACGCCCTGCTCACCAGAAAAGACGTTATTATTGTTGCTTCCGTTTCCTGTATTTACGGGCTAGGTTCACCTGAATTTTATGCAAAGCTTATTATCCCCATCGAAGAGGGACAAAAAATAAGCATGGATAATATCATCAAACGCCTTGTGGAAATACAATACACACGCAATGATTTTGACTTTCACAGAGCAACCTTTCGAGTTCGAGGCGATGTACTTGAAATTATCCCAGCCTATGAACACGATAGAGCGCTCCATTTAGAATTTTTTGGCGATGAATTAGAACGTATTTTAGAAATTGATCCACTCACGGGCGACACCCTAGGACAAATGTCAAAAACAGTCATTTACCCAGCAAGCCACTATGTTTCAGACACAGACAACCTAAGCAGAGCCATGGGCGATATTCGAGAAGAACTCTTAGGGCGCCTTATAGAACTTAGAGGGAATAACCACCTTGTAGAAGCACAAAGGCTAGAACAGCGCACACAGCTCGATCTTGAAATGATGCAAGAACTCGGCTACTGTAATGGTATCGAAAACTATTCAAAACATCTCGATAATCGTACCCAAGGTGAAGCACCTGCCACCCTTATCGATTATTTCTCCAAAGATTTTCTCTTTTTTGTGGACGAATCCCATATGAGTATTCCACAAGTCGGCGCCATGTACAAAGGCGACCGCTCAAGGAAAAGCACCCTCGTTGACTTTGGCTTTCGCCTACCGTCAGCACTCGATAACAGGCCACTCATGTTTCAAGAATTTCTCGAACGCATTCGCCAAAGTATTTACGTCTCAGCAACACCTGCAAAATGGGAACTGGACAGAAGTCAAGGGCTCATTATTGAACAAATTATTCGCCCCACAGGGCTCATTGACCCGCCCATTGAAATACGCAAAACAAAAGGGCAAATGGATAATTTAGTACAAGAATGCAAAGCGCATATGGAACGAAAAGAACGTGTACTCATAACAACCCTCACAAAACGTATGGCAGAAGATTTAACAGAATATCTCAATAATATGGGCGTTTCTACAAGATACCTACATTCTGATATCGACACACTAGAACGAATCGCCATCATAAAAGCCCTTAGAACAGGCGAATTTGACGTACTCGTCGGCATCAACCTCCTACGGGAAGGACTCGATATACCAGAAGTCACCCTCGTCGCTATTCTCGACGCAGACAAAGAAGGCTTCCTACGCTCAACAGGTGCACTCGTTCAAACCTTTGGCCGTGCAGCAAGAAACGAAAACGGCAAAGTTATTCTCTATGCCGATAATATTACCAAATCCATGCAAGGCGCACTCGATGAAACAACTCGACGACGTGATAAACAAATTGCATTCAACGAAGAACACAATATAACACCAAAAACTGTCCTCAAATCCCTCGACAGCCCACTAGATAAACTCTACAGGCCTGAAGACAAAGGCAAAACGAAAAGAGGAAAACAACCAAAACAAGAACCACAAGAAATTCCACGTGATCCAAAAGAAATCGCAAAGCTCATCACAAAACTCGAAAAAGATATGCAAAACGCTGCAAAAGAACTCGAGTTTGAACAAGCAGCACAAATACGTGACCGCATTCGCACACTCAGAGAATGCCTCGTACTAAGTGGAACTGATTAATATAAATTTTTTTTGAGGGGAAACCACGTTCTCTTGAGAGGGGAAACCACGTTTTTTTGAAAAAAACGAGGTTTCCCCCCTCAAACTCCCCCTTTCCTTAAAAAACATTTTACAAGTATACATTCGCAGTTAGAATCTTTTTAGGGGGAGCTGAGCTCCCCCTAGCCCCCACATTACTTTTTCAAACTTCGTTTGAAAAAGAGGTATACGTAATATCTAGTAAAATATAGAGACTATGTAGTTAAAATGTTAATAAAGGGTGCAGGGAGCAATGCTCCCTGCTGGTGGGTTCGGGAGGCAAAGCCTCCCGATAAAATATAACAACAAAATATTATAATAAAGTAGACTATTATGGATAAGAAACAAAATTCTCTTTTCGATTTAATGAGCTCACCGAGTCCAAAAGGGCAAAATATTCAAAACAATGACACCTCGGACAAGCTTCAATACAAAGAGCGAGTTTTATTTTTACAAAAAGAATTAAAGCGCCATAATACTTATTATCATACGCATGATGCCCCTGAAATTTCTGACCTTGAGTACGACGCACTTTTTAAAGAGCTCACGGAAATTGAAGCAGAGCACCCAGAATTTATCACGCAGGATTCACCAACACAGCGCATAGGCGGCGAGCTTCTTAGCTCTCTTGATAGCCATAAACATCGCTTGCGTATGTACGGGCTTGATAACGTATTCTCGGTTGAAGAATATGGTGATTTTTTACAACGTGCGAAAAATTATTTAGCAAAAGAAGTCGATTCTCGAAAACTGTCCTCCTTTGAAATAGAAAAATGGTGGGTAGACCCAAAGCTTGACGGCCTAGCCGCTGAAATTATTTATGAAAATGGCGAACTTGTTATGGCTCTTACCAGAGGCGATGGCGAAACGGGTGAGCTTATCACTTCAGCCATTCGCACCATTCGCAATATACCGCAGCATTTGGGTAAGGATTTGCCCTTTAGCCGTTTAGAAGTTCGTGGTGAAGTGTTGATGCTCAAGAAAGACTTTGAAGAGCTCAACAAAAAACAGGAAGCCCTTGGGCAAAAACTTTTTGCAAATCCAAGGAATGCAGCCGCAGGTTCACTTCGCCAACTAGACACACGTGTCACCGCAGAGCGACGCCTTATCTTTATCGCCTACGGAGTCGGGCAAGTGCTTGCGCCCCATGCAGAAGACGAACATGGTCTTAGCCTTTGGAAAACACAAAAAGAACTCATGCAGGCGCTTTCTGATTTAGGTTTTTCTGCCTCAAAGGAAAGTCAGCTTTGCCAAAGCATAGATGACGCCCACTTATTTTCGCAAAAACTGGAAGAAAAAAGAGATCATTTACCTTATGAAATTGATGGTGTTGTCTATAAAACAAATAACCGCCTTGCTCAAAATCATTTATCTTTTACCGCAAGAGCTCCACGTTTTGCTGTTGCGTGGAAATTCGCTTCCCGAAAAGCAGAGACCCTTTTAAAATCCATTACTATTCAAGTGGGTAGAACGGGTGTGCTCACTCCTGTGGCTGAACTTGAGCCAGTACAAATTGGCGGCGTTTTAGTAAGTCGAGCCTCCTTACACAACGAAGAAGAAATTATAGGCTTAGATGTACGTGAAGGCGATACCGTCATAGTACAAAGAGCAGGAGACGTTATTCCACACATCATGGGCATTGTTCCAGAGCTTCGCCCTGAAAACTCGACCCCTTACATATTTCCAAAACAATGCCCCATTTGCCACAGCGATGTCAGTCGCTACAAAGGGGAAGTTGCGTGGCGTTGCACCAATACAGACTGCCCCGCCCTGCTTGTGCAAAACATTATTCACTTCGTATCCAAAGCAGGACTCGATGTTTCAGGTGTTGGCGAAAAATGGATAGAAAAACTCGTAGAAGTAAAAAGAGTAACTAACCCTGCTGACTTATTCACCATAACAGAAGAAGAACTTCTTACATTTGAAGGCATGGGGAAAGTTTCTGCCGCAAACTTCGTTACGTCGCTACAAGAAGCAAAGCAAGCCGCACAACTACACAAGCTTATAGCCGCCCTTGGTATTCGTCTTGTAGGTGAACAAACCGCAAAAACACTTGCAAAAAACTTCCACAACATGGAAGCTCTCTCAAAAGCAAACCTTGATGCACTCATGCGTCTACCCGACATAGGCCCAGAAGTTGCCACAACTATCCGAGCCTTTTTCGACACTCCAGAAAAAACACACATGCTTACACAATTAAAAACCCTAGGTTTAGACCCGCAACAAAAAGAACAAGCCCCAACAGCAAGCGGAGCTCTTTCAAATAAAACTATTCTCTTTACAGGCACACTCAGCAAAGCTCGTGATGAATTTGAAAAAATGGCTGAAGGCGCAGGCGCAAAACTCCTCACTTCTGTCACAAAAAATCTCGACTATCTCGTCGTTGGAGAAAAAGCTGGCAGCAAACTAGCAAAAGCTGAAAAGCTAGGCACCACTATTCTAGATGAAAGCGGCTTTCTAAATCTACTCAAAAAGTAGGTTTAGAAATTTTTCTTTTTTCTTTTTGGGGGAGTTGAACTCCCCCAACCCCCCACATTATATATTTACTCGTGCCTCGTAAACGTAAACGACGGTGTCGCCCTTTGGGTAGGCAAACCCTCACACTAAGTATTTCTTTATAAACAAAGTTTATAAAGAACAATAGCATATGAGGTTTCCAAAGGACATCATGTCCTTTGGCGGAGGGTTTGGGAGGCAGAGCCTCCCAAAAAGATATCAACTCTATTGGTGGTGGGTGTGGGAGAAAGAGCCTCCCACATTGATCCACTTTCTATTATGTTATTAGCCTATTACAGTAATTGGTATTGTGTTCTGAGAAGTTTTGTGTAGTACAAGAGAACAAATATCGCCATGAGTTCTGCCGCAGAAATCGCATACCATATGCCAGTTGCGCCCCAAAAATAAGAAAAGACAAGCACATTAATAACAATAAATAAGAAAGTTCTAGAAAAGGCAAGTATGCCTGAAACCAAGCCATTCCCGAGTGCAGTGAATAACGCTGATGCAAAAATATTTGTTCCCTTGAATAAAAATGAAAGAGAAAAAATAACCAAACCAGCTTTTGCAATCGAGTGCACTTCTGTGCCTTCTTCAAAGAAAATACTCACAATATACGGTGACCCAATGGCGCAAATAATGTAAATAGCTATAGATGCGATAAATACTATAAGAAAACATTGCCTAATGGTTTTTCTTAGGTAGTCTATATTTTTTGCTCCATAATGGTAGGAAATAACAGGCGCTATCCCCACGGAAAAACCAAAGAAAGCAGAAATCATAAGGTAATCACAATAAAGAGCCGCTGTGATTGCTGCAACACCATTCGCACCCAAAAACTTCATCATAAGGATATTAAAAAGAATTGTGGTGAATGCTTGCGCTAATTGACCAATCATTTCAGAAGAGCCATTAAACATGCTTCGCCCTAAAACAATCATATGGAAATGCGGTCTCGCAAAGGTGAGCCCTTCTTTATTCCGCAAGAAATAAATGAGCGAACCAACACTAGGGATTACCCAGCTTAGAACCGTTGCGTACGCTGCACCAGCGATCCCCATCCCCATAGGAACAATGAAAATATAATCAAATACAATATTAAGACAACCACCAACAAGAGCAAAATAAAAACCGAGGTTTGGTTTACTTGCGGTGACTAAAAAACATTGAAACACCCACTGAATCGCATTAAGCGGTGCAAAAAGCATAAGCACAAAAAGATAATCGACAGCATAAGGCAATAAGGTTTCGTTTGCACCAAGGAAAATACAAATCTCTTCGATAAAAAACAGGGACGTTACACTAAAAACCACGGAAAAAGAGAAAAGAAAAATCACAATCAAAGTGAAGGATTTATTGGCAAGAGGTAGCCTTTTCATTCCCATTCTATGCGCAACAAAGGCACTACCACCTGAACCAAACATCATGGAAACAGCCACCAGAAACCAAAGGAAAGGGTAAGCAATATTTAAAGCGGCAAGCGCATCGGAAGATATATAGCGTGCCACAAAAATGCCATCAACAATAGTGTAAAACGACATAAAAATAAACATAAATATGGTAGGTAAAGCAAACATAAAAAGCTGTTTAATGGTGAGCTTTTCCGAAATGGAATAAGACATACTGTCCTCGCAAGAGTTTTAGAATTATATAAATTGGGGTTATTCAAGATTGCTTTCTTCCCCGTAAGATGTAATATGAAGTATCGGGTAACCCTATAGTCAAGAGTTTTCTTATGAAAAATAAAATTTATTTTAAAACGGCTGAATTTGCATCTTTATGTGGAACAACAAAAGACACCCTCATTCACTATGATAAAATTGGCTTGTTAACACCGCAATATATAGCAGAAAATAAATATCGTTATTATAGTGTGATACAGGCAGAAGAATTTTTTACCATCTCCACACTCAAAGAGCTGGGCTTTTCACTGCAAAACATAAAAGCAAAATTACAAACAGGATCTATCGAGTCCTATTGTCAATTGCTCAAAGAACAGCAAGATATTATTAGCAATAAAATACGAACCCTTGAACAATCCAGAGAATCTATAAGAATACATCTTGCTGAAATAAAAGAATATACAGAATCTAAACTTGATAGCGTAATCATAAAGAAAATAACTCAAAAATATATCATTTTATCACAAAATATTGAGACAGACTCACCCCACCAATATGTGCAACACTATTCCAATCTTATAGAGCAACTCAAAACAGGAAAACAAAGCACCTATTCTAGATATGGAGCCATAAAAACAAGAGAGCAACTCGATATAACCTATGCATACCAAAATTTCTATATGGAAACAAATAAAGAAATAAGTACAGATATACTACCTGGTGGCACCTATCTTATTCTTTACGTAAAAACCAATTTTGAAAATATTCTTCCTTCGTATAAAAAAATAATAGAATACGCAAAAAAACATAGTATCCAACTAGATACTATGTTTTATGAGGAAGTTATTATCCAACCTATGAACTCAAATACGAAAGAATATATAGCACAAATAATGTGCCGTATTATACAACAATAAACACTAGGCTCAAAACCTACGCTTATTCATAACCAAACAAAAACTCAACTTTTCCCGTATATAAATCATAAATAGCGGGAATTATCTCTACTTCACCACGATCAAGATAGCTTTTTACAACAGGATTCATTTGAATAAGGTTGCACGCATGCATAACATTTAGACGCTCAGCATCACTTATGTTTTCTGCGCCACATATGCGCAAAGAAATTTCTCGAGTAACAAAACGCAGCTTACCAGTATGCTTTTTGCCCTCTGCCGCTGCAGCAACAGCGCCACAACTATTATGTCCCAAAACAATAATAACTTTGCTTTCAAAAGTAGAAACAGCAAACTCTATACTCCCTATGGCAAAATTATCAAGAGTCAGTCCCGCAGTGCGAACAACAAATAACTCACCAATATTAGCAGAAAAAATGAACTCTGGCGCAACTCGAGAATCAGAGCAGGCCACCACAATAGTATGAGGTTTTTGTCCCCTCGTAGCAGTTAAAGCACGTTTTGCCGCATATTCATCATTTGCGATAAAGCTCTTGTTCCCCTCCATCAATTTATCGATTGGATTCTTCATAATAATACGCCCATATCGTTGCGATTCATAACGTGATTTCCACCATGTCAAACAATCTAAATTTTGCCATTTTATTTAAAAATATCATGACCCCATAATCTATACCACATAAAAGACTAGTAAGTATGCCCTAAAAAGCCACTTCATGCAAACAGGGGTGAATGATTGTAAAATACACATTAATAACAGTAATTTAGATTCCCAACAACTGGAGCCTCTTAATCACAAATTTTCATACACTAACGTATTATCTACAGCGTAGCCAACGATATGATCAAAATGTGCGTTAATACAGAGCATGGCTCGAGCAAAATCACGGTTTTGCATTGCATCCAACATTTCCCAATGTCCTTGCAAGAGATTTTCTTTATAAAATTGATTTTGCTGCAAACTATCACTAAAATAAGCCGTATATATATTACAACGGATAAAAATGCGTCGCCATGCTTCATATATATAATTATTTTGTGAATTATAAACCAAACTCCTGTGAAACTCTAAATCCAAGCAATAAAAATCAGGAAAATTATCATGGCGCACAGCTAAAGTAGCTGCATCCGTATTTTTATGTAGTATATCAAGGACAGCTGTATCATTCCGAGCGATAATAATGCGCATTGCTTCGATTTCTAAAATTCTACGCACTGCAAAAACGTCTTGTGCGTCTTTAAGACTCACCTTAGGAATATAACAACCTTTCTTTGATTGCTTTACAAGTAAGCCCTCAGAAACTAAACGATTTAAAGCAGTCGCCACAGGGGTTCTGCTCATGCCAAGGTCATGAGTCAGTGTACTTTCAAACAAATAATCCCCAGGTTTATGCAACTTAGTAAGAGATTCAGTAATTAAACGATATGCCCTATCCTCTGAATTTTCTTTAACTTGACTCAAATGTACGTCCTTTATTAGAGATCGCCTATTTTTTATCAAAAAGCAAATATCCTAAATCAAATTTGCATCTTTGATAGAACCCTAGTCTTTACAATCCATAAGAAACTAAACACTCCAGGAGTTTTTATTTTAACTCAAAATCTGTACCATTATCTACTGTTATAAATACTATAAAAAGTGACCATAGAGATTAATAAATACTCTTTATTTTAACTCAACTGTACCATCACCAAAGAGGGTAATTTTTGTCACCCCAGTCAAGTCAAGGTTTTTTAGATGTAGACTAGTGCCTGCCTCATCGCCCGCAATGAGAAGCCAGCCCTCAGAACTGCCCGTGATTTGAACCTTAAGCTCTTTTTCATTTGCCAAAACTTTAGTATCAAGCAAATTAGTCCTATTATCAGCCCCAACATCAACAAGAATAAGTTCCGTAATGGAGAAACCTGTCCCATTAATAATAGAAATTTCTTGTGCCATAACTCGAGAAGTAAAACTACCTAAGAGTAATGCAGTCATAAAAAGTAAACGTAAGCCTTTCATAAATCTCCAATCAATCTAATTACTTAAAATACAACAACCATAATCAATATAGTTGTCCCTAGCACACTCATAATCCTTTTACATTCGATCGACCTGCGTACTCATATTCCCAAAGTAAGACAGACAAGGGCTAAATACTTAAAAAGAAGGAGTTCTATAACAATACTTGAGCTATTTTCTCACCCAGTTGCTTGGCTTCTTTTTGCCCTTCAATATTATCTTCAAAATTATTAAAATGCTCTTCTTCTATGGCTTTTCCCTCTCCATGCATTCCTATAAAGCCGCTAACCTGACAACTTTCCCCATAACCACAAGATAAACAAGGGAGAGTGCCAACTATCGCAAGTGAACCCTGATAATTTGTCCCTAAATAGTCTGTGCAATAGTGTTCAAAGTAATCGCAGAGCTCTTTGGGCTGACCAGCAGAAGTTATGACAGATGCACTTACTTTTCCCTTTGTCGAAAATTTTCGATGTCGCAAGGGCCAAAGTCGTTCAATAAATATCTTTGTAAGGGCGTTAATAGCTCCATAACTTGGGAAACCACTAAAAATAAGGGCGTCTGCTTGCTCAATCTCTTCCAATAACGGGTTGATATCATCATTAAAAACACAGCGGTTGGTCACAGCACACTTTTTACAAGCAATACAGACCTTCATATTCAAATCAGCGAGGCGGATAAATCGAGTCGACAACCCCGTGGAATCAAATACTAATTGCAAACCTTTCTCAAGATTTCCGCCTTTTATAGGGCTCCCCGAAAACGCAATCACTTTTTTCATTCTGCCACCTCGGATTTACTTTTATATCATATTCTTACTTTGATATAAATCGTAATGCATGCTTAATAAATAAGCATTACTATTCCACTACTATATTAGAATTATTACTAAGAATACACTCAATGTCAAGAGATATTTCCATCTTAGCCACTGAGCTAGAATACAGAATAATTTTAGGAGATAAAAAAGTAAAGTAGAACAAAGCATGCTCATGATTTGCGGTGGGCGGCTCGAGAAGTTAGGGTGTCAGTAGTGCGAAAGGTGGTTATGGTCTGCGCAAGCAACTTCTCGAGTTAATTTGCTCTCGGGACTGCGATATTTTGAGTGATTGCCGTAAGCTTCCGTGCTTATCGATAGATTTGGTGTGTGGTCTACGCCATGCCGAGGGGAAAGGAATTTAAGAAAAAATTGTTTTGTTATTACATTTATGTGTTTCTGCCTTTGGGCTTTTGATTTGCTTATGGGTTGTTGCTTTGGGGGTTCTTCTTGGCTTTGGGATTTTTGGTGTGAGACATTTTTGCTTTGGGCTTTTGGGAGTTTTGGGGTTTTGGGAGTTTTGGAGTTTTGAACTGCGATATTTTAAGTGCTTGCCGATGGCTTCCGTGCTTGGCGATAGCTTTCGGGGGTGGCATACGCCACGCCGTGAGGAAGGCATTTAAGGAAAAAATTGTTTTGCTATTACCTTTATGTGTTTTTGCTTTTTAGCTTTCTTGAGCTTTTCGGCTTTATATTGGGTTCGGGCTTCTTGGGTTTTTCTTGGCTGTTGGCGTTTTTTTATTGGCTTTTGGGACTGCGATATTTTTGGTGCTTGCCGTAAGCTTCCGTATTTGGCGATAGCTTTCGGGGGTGGCATACGCCACGCCGTGAGGAAAGGCTTTAAGACCTTGGTATAGCACTGCGTGCTATGATTATGGGACGTGAGTGTCTCCGACGTGACAACATACTAACGCCTACCTCTCGCTCTTGCTCTGCTCGCTCGGGATAGGCTCTCACGCCTGACACGTGGGTCAGGCGCTCGCGCTGC
>CAMQVJ010000018.1 GCA_947038175.1 uncultured Desulfovibrio sp. | reverse complement strand
ATTTTCAATGACATAGGTGTTTTTTTGCTCGCAAAGTCTATCTGCTTTTTCATGTTCAGAGTGTTTTCTGATACCCGCGCAATCAATACCTATAAAGCGTATTTGCTGCACCAATAAAGCATCTATAAGGCAAGGGGATAACTGAGGATGTTCGTTGAAGTATTCTTTATCGCCATATGTGTATTTTTCTATTTGTTCTGTACGAAATAAGACAAAAGCATTTTTAGGAATAAGGGATATGTCAATATCGGTTAAATCTATTTCCGCTTTATTTTTGACATGAAAAAGAATTCCATTAGATTTGAAATACTCTAAAGGGATTTTTGTTTTTTCATAGGTATCAAGGTGCGTCCCGATATGCCCCATGGCTATATGGGGATTATCTTGTGATTTTGCCCACATAATAAGTGGATTATCTTCTAAAATGGGAATAGTTAAATCTATGAATATCGTTTGATTTGTGTCCATATGTACCTAATACTAGCTGAATTTTGAAAGTGTATTATACGATAATCCGAACTAACGAGCAAATTAAAAGTGTTTACGGAAATTATAAAAAAGACTATTTCCCGTTGAAAATAAGGGAGGTATCTAGAATCGAAAAGAAATACATACACCTTTTTAATATAATCGATTAAATTAAGCGATTAAAACTTGCACAGCTTCATATCTTAGCATAAAATCTTTTTTCGCTTTTGTATAAATGAGATTAATGAATATTTTCATATATCAAAAGGAAATTCAAAAAGGAAATTGGAATATAACTATGAGTTTTCTCAAAGCAAGCACCAGTTTTACCCGCTTTACTATTGTTGATAATGTCCCAAATGAAACGTATGAAAATTTACTGGATAAATTAAAACAATTTGCCGTCATAGATATTGATGAAGTTGCCGAAGAACGCAGCTATGGCTGGACAAATTTTGACGATATGCTTGATACTGCATGGGAGCGGAGTATACCGCAAAAAGGTGCGTATATCACCTTTTCTTTGCGTTTAGATACTCGTCGCATTCCCCCTGCTGTACAAAAAAAATACGTGAGTATTGCTCTTCGCCAAGAAGAGGAACGTGTTCAAGAGCAAGGGAAAAAATTTGTAAGCCGAGATCGTAAAAAAGAAATCATCGAACAAGTTAAACTTCGTTTGCGTGCTCGTTTTCTTCCTGTCCCTGCTGAATTTCTTGTTGTGTGGGCAATGGATAAAAAAATGATTTACCTTGGGTCTACACAAAGAAAAGTCATTGAAATGTTTACGGATTTGTTTGGTCGCTCTTTTGAATTAGGACTTGAGCAGATTTTGCCGTATTCCTTAGCGCATCGCTTACTGGGTGATGGCTGTGAAGAAAAACTGAATAATTTACAAGCAACAACTTTTTCCTGATATTTATATAATCATTTAGAATAGATACTTATCCTCAATTATAAGGAATACAATATGGCTGAATATAGCGGTGATAATATAGATGTCTTGCTTGGGCAAGAATTTCTCACATGGCTTTGGTATCGTGGTGAATTTGCCGATGGACTTTTTAGAATGTCCACAGAGTCAGGGCATGAAGGGGACGCCTTTCATGTAAGGCTTGAACAAAGACTCGTTGTTCGTGGTGGTGAAGGGGATTATCAGGAAACAGCTTCTGTTTCTGGCTCTTTTTCTCCTCTTCGTGAAGCACGCCTTGGATTGTCTACAGGTAAGCAAGTTGTGCGTGCTTTGGTTCGTTTTTCTAAGGATGAACTTGATTGGCAGCTCACCCTAAAGGCTGAAGATTTCTGCTTAAATTCCATGCGTACTCCTCCTGTTGCAAAACCTGAAGAGGGCGATGATCCTGACGCTATTTTTCTTGAAAAAATATATTTAATCGAATCATGCTTAGATCTTATCGATGACGTGTATTTACAGTTTTTGAAAATTCGACTTTCAGAACAAGCATGGGACGAAGAAGTTAAAGCCGTCGCTGCTTGGATTCAGCACGATATGTCTAAAGGCGCATAAAGATGTCAAAAGCGTCTCGTTGGAAAACACGTGGTGTTTATTGTGTTCAAAAAATGCTTTGGATACTTCTCGTTTTATGGGGAATAACCTTAGTGAGTTTTTTTGTTATTCACCTTGCACCAGGTTCTCCGACGGATATGCAAACCAGTTTAAATCCTATGGTGAGCGAGGCGTTTAGAGAAAAATTAAACGCCTTGTATGGGCTTGATAAGCCTCTGCATATTCAGTATTGGGATTGGCTTGTACGCTTAGTTCATTTTGATTTTGGAAACTCCTTATCGGGGGACGGTCGCCCTGTTATTGATAAAATTACCGAGCGCATGCCTTTAACTATTGGTATGAATGTTATTTCATTGATATTGACTTTATTGATTGCGATTCCTGTCGGTGTTATTTCGGCTGTGCGTCAAGGAACATGGATAGATAAAAGCTTTACTATTCTTGTTTTTCTTGGTTTTGCTATGCCAGGTTTTTGGCTTGCCCTTTTGCTTATGTTGCATTTTGGTATTGATCTTGGGTGGTTTCCCATTTCAGGTTTAACCTCTCTTGGCTTTGATTCTTTTACTTTTTTTGAAAAAGTTGTTGATATTGCCAAACATCTCGCTCTTCCAATTTTTGTTGGTACTGTGGGTGGTATTGCTGGAACTTCTCGATTTTTACGCTCTTCCATGCTTGAGGTTTTACGCCAAGATTATATTTTAACGGCAAGAGCAAAAGGCGTTTCGACCAATCAAGTGGTTTGGCGCCATGCCCTTCGTAATGCTCTTTTACCCGTTATCACTATGCTTGGTTTGTCCGTTCCTGGTCTTATTGGTGGCAGTGTTATTATTGAAAGTATTTTTGCGCTGCCAGGACTTGGGCAACTTTTTTATGGTGCTGTTATAGCAAGAGATTATCCTCTTATTATGGGAAACCTTGTGCTTGGCGCTGTGCTGACTTTGCTTGGTAATATTTTGGCAGATATTGGTTATCGCCTTGCTGACCCTCGTATTCAAAAAACAAGTTACGATAAGGAGGGGCTATAATGAAAATAATACAATTTAGTAAGAAAAATATTCTTTTTATTTTAGGACTTTCCATTGTTTTGTTTATGAGTTTTTGTGCCATATTCGCACCTTTTCTGACTTCTTATCAGCCCGATATGCTGAATTTGGATAATATACTCGCTGCGCCCTCTGCTGAGCACTTTTTTGGTACGGACGCTTTGGGACGTGATATTTACACACGTTTATTGTATGGTGCTCGTGTTTCTTTGTGGGTTGGTTTTGTTGCTGTGGGTATTTCTTTGGTGATTGGCGTAGTTTTAGGGCTGATTGCTGGTTATCTTGGCGGCTTGGCAGATGAGCTTATTATGCGTTTTGTCGACGTTATGTTATGTTTTCCTTCTTTTTTCTTGATTTTAGCGGTAATTGCATTTTTAGATCCGAGTCTTTTTAATATTATGATTGTTATTGGTTTTACCTCATGGATGGGTGTTGCACGCCTTGTGAGAGCAGAAACACTTACTTTGCGAGAAAGGGATTTTATTTCTGCTGCAAAACTCGCTGGAGCGTCACCAGCTCGCATACTTTTTGTGCATATACTGCCGAATACCTTAGCGCCTGTTTTGGTTTCTGCCACATTAGGGATTGCTGGTGCTATTCTTGTGGAATCCTCCCTTAGTTTTTTAGGGCTTGGTGTTCAACCGCCTTCTCCTAGTTGGGGAAATATGCTTCTTGATGGTAAAGATGTTCTTAATATTGCGCCATGGTTGTCTTTTTATCCAGGACTTGCTATTCTTATCACTGTACTTGGTTATAATTTACTTGGAGAAAGCTTGCGAGACATGCTTGATCCACGCCTAAAAAGAAAATAAATTGTATGATATTACTTGGGGAAAATTATGCTTGAATATCTAAGAATTCGTGACCTTGCTCTTATTGAAAATGTTGAGCTGGACTTTACAACGGGCATGAACGTACTCACAGGCGAAACAGGCGCAGGTAAAACTTTTATAATGAAAGCCATTCAATTTTTACTTGGTGAAAAATTGAGCTCTGATATGGTGCGTGCTGGAAGTGAAAAGGCACAAGTGGAAGCTGTTTTTTATATTGGGTCTGAAGAATATATGCTTCGCAGAGAACTTATTGCTGAAACAGGACGAAGCCGTTTTTTCTTGAATGGTAATGTGACTTCTCAAGAAACAGTTAAAGAATTACGTCCTTCTCTTATTTTGCATGTTGGGCAACATGGACAACAACGCCTTTTACAATCGAGCTTTCAAGCCAAAATTATTGATGATTTCCTTGAAGATAAAAGCATACTTACGGAAAAAGATAATGACCATAAGACGCTAAAGAAAATCATTGCCGATAAAGAAGCCTTATTTGTTAAAATCGAAAATTTGAAAGATAAGCGAGAACTCCTAGAGTTACAGCAAAAAGAAATTGAAAAAGTAGAACCAGAAGAAGGCGAAGAAGATAAGCTCGAAGCCATGCGTAAACAATATAAAAGCATGGATTATATCAAAAACGCCTATGAAGAAGGCTTGTCTATTCTTCATGGAAAAGGGGACAGCGGTTTATTATCTCTTCTCAATCAACTTGAACGTGTTTTAGAAATGTTGAATAAAAATGATGATTTCGACCATCAAGTTGGGAACGCCTATGAGTCGCTACTAGCGTTTCAAGAAGAAGTGAAAGATTTAAACGGACGTTTTCGGTCAAGCCCAGAAGTTGATCTTGATCTTGAGATGAGCTCCGATGAAATTGAATCTCGCCTTTATGCATTAGCTCAATTAAAACGAAAGCTGAACCGCAGTCTTTCCCAAATTGTTCAATTAAAAGATGAAATAGATACAAACCTTTCTTTTCTTGATGCCTGTTCTTTAGATATTATTCGCTTAGAAAAAGCTGAAAAAGACGCTACGCTTACTTTGTTTGCTACGGTTGATAAACTCAATAAGGCAAGGGAATATGCAGCTACGCATTTTTGCACAGCCTTACAGGAAGAATTAAAGGGGCTTGGCTTTTCTGAAAAAGTATCTGTTATTCCTGAATTTGTGCCCCATATTCTGAATAAGGGTGCTGAAGAGAATATCTGTGTGGAAAATACCGTCCGTCTTTTATGGGCGCCAAATCCAGGGCAAGCTCCGCAAGCTTTAGATAAAATCGCCTCTGGTGGTGAATTATCAAGGTTTTTACTCGCAGTTATTGGCTTACAAGAATCTCAATCAGAAGACGCTACTTTGATTTTTGACGAAGTGGATGCTGGTGTGGGCGGAATCACGCTTAATCGTGTTGCGGAAAGATTGACAAGTTTGGCAGAGAAACGTCAAATGCTTCTTATTACTCACTGGCCGCAACTGGCCGCACGGGGTAAAAATCATTTTCGTATTAGTAAAGAGTTTACTGAAAATGAAACATTTAGCCGTTGTATTCGCTTGGATGAAGAAATGCGCAAAGAAGAACTTTCAAGAATGGCAGGAAATGAGTAATCAGTTTTGCTTTGTTTAATACTTGCATTATTGAAGTAATTTAAAGTATTTTCTACGCTTTAATTTGTATTTTTTTAAGAATAAAAATGCTTTTTGTACTCGCCGAGAAATTTTGGTGTTTAAAATATATTTTTTTTATATTTTTCTTCTAAAAATCTTGACCATTCTTCATAATTACGCTAAATATCTTCTTGCACCCATAAGGTGCATACCTTATAGGTTCTTCCCCGATGGCTCAATAGGCAGAGCGGGTGACTGTTAATCACTAGGTTGGCGGTTCAAGTCCGTCTCGGGGAGCCAGAAATTTTAGGCACTGATAGAGAAATCTATCAGTGCCTTTTTCTTTTTGTTTTTGAGGTTTTTTTGTTTATCTATTTTTAGTAATTGTCGTGAGTCGATGTGCTTGTCACAGGCCCTTGTGTGTAACACAGCTTTCCTTGGTAAAGACCTACGAATAAAAATGTAAACAGACTACTTCGCTTTTTCTTTTCACAAGTAAATAATTTTCTTAAAATAACACAAGAAAAAGTAGATGAAGTGCTTGCGCTCGTGAATCATATACCTCGCAAATATATTGGGTGGCTCTCCCCTTCAACAATTTTTAATAATTAGAATGTTTTTATAAGAGCAGTACTTGTTTAAAAATATGAAACGATGAGATAGCAAAAAAACAATACTATACTTCAAAATAAAATAAGCCTAAATTTTACAATTTAGGCTTATTAATTAAAGTTTTTTGAAAGGGGTGTGGGGAAAACTTTTTTATAAAAAAGTTTTCCCCACAAAAAATCAAAATCAAACAAAATAAAAACTAATCTAAAATCAAACTAAACCAAATTATCGTGTTAATTTTCTAAACTTCATACGATGAGGAGTGTCAGCGCCTTTTCCGAGGCGTTTTCTTCTGTCTTCTTCGTATTCTGTGTAGTTGCCATCAAAGAAGTTCACAACGCCTTCATCTTCAAATGCAAGGATATGTGTTGCGATACGGTCAAGAAACCATCTATCGTGGCTAATAACAAGAACGCAGCCAGCGAAGTTTTCGAGAGCATCTTCGAGAGCACGCATGGTATTTACGTCAAGATCGTTTGTTGGTTCATCGAGTAGAAGTACGTTAGCACCTGATTTGAGCATAGTTGCTAGATGTAGTCGTCCTCGTTCACCACCAGAAAGAATATCAACATCTTTTTGTTGATCGCTACCATTAAAATTAAAGCGTGAGCAGTAAGCACGTGCGTTAATTTCACGAGTGCCAAGTTTGACAAATTCTTGACCTTCGCTGATAACTTCATAAACGCTTTTACCTGGGGTAAGCGAATCACGATTTTGGTCAGCGTAAGCAAGCTCTACTGTTTCACCTATAATCATTTCACCGTTATCGGGTTTTTCAACGCCATTAATCATTTTAAATAGAGTAGACTTCCCTGCTCCGTTAGGACCGATAATACCAACGATAGCACCAGGTTGAATGATAAAGCTCATGTCTTGGGTGAGCAATTTGTCACCCATAGTTTTTTCAATCCCTTTCGCTTCAATTACTTTATTTCCAAGACGTGCGCCTGGTGGAATATAAATTTCGAGATCCGCGCCAAGGCGTTCGCTTTCATGGCTAACCATAGCTTCGTATGCATTGATACGAGCTTTGCTTTTTGCATGACGTCCTTTTGGAGCCATACGAATCCATTCAAGTTCTCTTGCGAGGGTTTTTTGGCGTTCTTTGTCGCTTTTATCTTCTTGTGCAAGGCGTTTTGATTTTTGTTCAAGCCATGTGGAATAGTTCCCTTTCCAAGGAATTCCGCGACCTCTATCAAGTTCAAGAATCCAGCCAGCGACATTATCAAGAAAATAACGGTCGTGAGTAACGGCAATAACGGTACCTGGGAAAGTTGCCAAGAAGCGTTCAAGCCAGCCAACAGAATCCGCATCCAAGTGGTTAGTAGGTTCATCAAGTAGAAGAACATCAGGATTTTGCAAAAGTAAACGACAAAGCGCTACACGACGTTTTTCACCACCAGAAATAACAGACACAGCCGTATCGCTAGGAGGACAACGTAAAGCATCCATAGCCATATCAAGGCGAGCGTCTAAATCCCATGCATTGAGGGCGTCCATTTTTTCTTGAACTTTGGCTTGTCTTCCAATGAGAGCATCCATTTCATCATCACTCATGGGCTCAGCAAATTGTGCATTTATAGCATTAAAATCAGCGAGTACATCAACAATTTCTTGTACGCCTTCTTCAACAACTTCACGCACAGTGCGTGTTTCATCAACAAGTGGTTCCTGCTCAAGATATCCAATGGTATATCCAGGAGCGATAACGATATCACCATCAAAGGTTTTATCAACACCAGCTAAAATTTTCAAAAGTGAAGATTTACCAGAACCGTTTAGACCTAAAACACCAATTTTCGCGCCATAAAAATAACCAAGCGAGATATCTTTTAATACTTCTCGTTGTGCATGACGTTTGGTTACTCGGTGCATGGAGTAAATGACTTTTTCTTGATCGTTACTCATGTTTCTCTCTATTGTTTAGTTTTTAAATAATGCAAAATGCATCACTTATGTATAGAATGCTAGAAATAAATTCCAGCTTAGTTCTTTATTTGTCCTTTATAAAATCTCTTTCAAAAAGGCTTTTGTTCTTTCAAATTGCGGATTGGCAAAAAACTGCTCAGGTGACGCCTCTTCAATAACTTGCCCTTTATCCATAAAAAGAATTCTATCGGCAACTTCCCTTGCAAACCCCATTTCATGGGTAACACAAATCATGGTCATGCCGTCCGCAGCAAGTGCTTTCATCACATTCAAGACTTCGTTAATCATTTCAGGGTCAAGGGCAGATGTTGGTTCATCAAAAAGCATTATTTTGGGTTGCATAGCAAGCGCTCTTGCAATCGCTACTCTTTGTTGTTGTCCGCCAGAAAGTTCCGCTGGGTACTTTTGTGCTTGATTTTCAATACCCACCCGCTCAAGAAGAGCCATGGCATTTTCCTGCGCTTCTATTTTTTTAATACCACGAACATTTATAGGCGCTAAGGTTAGATTGTCAAGAACGGTGAGGTGTGGATATAAATTAAACTGTTGAAAAACCATACCCACTTCTGTTCTTATTTCATTTATATTAACTTTTTTATCGGCTATATTAATACCTTCAAGTATGATAGCTCCTTGTTGAATATCCTCTAATCTGTTCAGGCAGCGAACAAGTGTGCTTTTTCCTGAACCAGAAGGGCCACAAACAACAAGTACTTCGCCTTTATTAACGATTTCATTGATCCCATCGAGCACATGAAAATCATCATACCATTTATGCACGTCACGTATCTCAATTATGGGCATGCTTCCTCCAGAAAACGTATAAGGCTCATGCCTTTCTAAAAACTTTTTATGTAAACATCTTTATCAGACAGTCTTCTTTTCTTAGTAGCTTATATATCAATTTTCCATTATTGTCTTGTATTTTTTTACCGTTTTTCAAGCTAAGTATATCCCAAAGAATTTGAATTATTTCCTAAAAACCATTTTCTTTCAAGGCTAGTATAGGGAAAAATTGTATAAAACACCCTTGTTTTTTCATTTAAAACATAAAAGTTCTGCTTTTTTAGTTTTTTTGTATGTCAGAGTATTGACACAAAGCGTTTTTTGATTAAAAGTAAACTTTCACAATGGGATTTATTCAGTTTAATCAAAACTACGTGCCTCGCATTTTATACTTAGACGTTTTATAAATACCGTACCACGCTATCATGCTTGTTATGGAGGATATATGGATCAAAAAAGATGGGGAATAATTGGAGAAGACTCTTCTCTAACGGAAGTATTTAAAATACTCTCTAAAGTTGCCCCTACAGACAGCACCGTTTTAATGACTGGTGAATCAGGAACAGGAAAAGAAGTTCTTGTACGGGCACTGCATAACGCAAGCAAGCGACGTGACAACCCCTTTATTCCTGTGAACTGCGGAGCTATACCTAAGGAGCTTCTTGAGTCTGAACTTTTTGGGCATGAAAAAGGCGCATTCACCCATGCTATACGGACAAAACTAGGCAGATTTGAATTAGCAGAAGGTGGCACCGTTTTCTTAGATGAAATAGGTGAAATGGATATCGCATTACAAGTTAAAATACTGCGTGTGCTACAAGAAAAAGAAATTGAACGTGTTGGCGGTAATGGGCCTAAAAAGATTGATGTACGTATTGTTGCAGCAACAAATAGAGACTTAGAAAATGAAGTCGCGCTAGGTAACTTTAGAGAAGATCTTTTCTACAGACTCAACGTTATCCCTTTACACTTACCCCCATTACGTGATCGTGGGCATGATATTTTAACACTCACAAATCACTTTCTTAAGCATTTTTGTAAGAAAAAAGAACGAGACTATTTGACCTTATCTGAAGATGTGGCACGAGTATTCCTTACCTATAAATGGCCTGGCAATGTACGAGAACTAGAAAATTTCATTGAACGATTAAGTATTTTAGCGGATGGCCCTAGCATCTTAATTGAAGACTTACCCGCTAAACTTCTTGCAAATGCAGGGGATATCAAAAGTTTACCTCCTCTTCCAGTTTTACCGAGCGTATTACAAGAAAATTTATTCACCCCGGCCCATGCAAGCACAAGCCTGACAAAAGACGAAAAGAAATCATTAGCAAATATTTTTAGTGCGCCAAGCACTCCCTCTAATGACGAGAGTCAAAATTTTGCACATCAAACTGGTACTACAGAAACAAACACTGCATTACCAAGCCTTGCGGATGTGAAACGGCATAATATGGGATTAAAGGAATTTTTAGAAATGATTGAAGATAAAATCATATCTGAAGCATTGGAGCAAGTCGACGGTGTCAAGAACCAAGCGGCTGAATTACTTGGTATCAAACGAACAACACTGATTGAAAAGCTGAAAAAGCGCAAAGATGACGCTTAATAAAGCCCCTCAATCCATAACGTATAGTGTTCCCTTTTTCCCCTCTCATTCTAACTTCTACAAAGCGATTTATTTTTTTGCATGCTTTTTGCATATATAATATTATGGTAAAAAAAACACTCATAGCGACTTCTGCATCTTTAGCCTTTTTTATAAGTGCACCCTATGCGCACGCCGTTTCTATAACAACGGAAAAAGGACCAAACGGTGACAGAATACGTATTACGCAGGCCAATGATAACCAAAACATTCAAAGCTTGCGTGTATCTCCTGACACACTTTTTATCCAAGTAGATAACCAAGATACACCCGCACAAACTACTGATACAGATCTTAGCACAAGAGAGTTTATTAATAATATTGTTCCTAGTGATGCTGGTGTCAGTATCGGGCTTGGAAAACCTGGCTTTGGTTTTATTCAGTCTAAAGATCAAAACGGGGATATTCTTATTGATATTTACCCCGATTCCCTTGGGGCAAGGTGGCGACAATCACCAACGGCAAAAACTGCCTATGATAGACTTGAAACTATAAATGCGCTCCCTTCCCAAAATATAAATTCTACTACACAACCGCAAGTGACTGCTCCTGCTATTCCAGTTACTCAGCCGCAAGTGACCACTCCAGTTACTCAGCCGCAAGTGACTGCTCCAGTTACTCAGCCACAAGTGACTACTCCAGTTACTCAGCCACAAGTGACTACTCCAGTTACTCAGCCACAAGTGACTGCTCCGACTACTCCAGTTACTCAGCCGCAAGTGACTACTCCAGTTACTCAACCGCAAGTGACTGCTCCGACTACGCCAGTTACTCAGCCGCAGGTGACTGCTCCGACTACTCCAGTTACACAACCACAAGTGACTGCTCCAGTTACTCAGCCGCAAGTGACTGCCCCTACTACCCCAGTTACACAACCACAAGTGACTGCTCCGACTCAAATAAATATACAAACCCCTGCTCCAAATACCGTACAGCAAACAACTACCGCACCTAATACTGGTGGCGCCAATATAACGATTAATCAACAGCCTCAAACGACACAAACAAATCCTGCTCCTGCACCTACAACCCAAGACATTACTCTTAACTTAACTACTCAAAACCAGCCTACTAATGTCACTCCACAACAACAAACACAAGCTCCTCCAAAGAATATAAATCTCAACATTATAAACGAAAATCTCTCCAATAATGTCGCCCCACAACAAAATCAACAGGATCAAACGCCACCTCAAAATATCAACATCGATATCAAGACAGATAACAATCAAACCGCTCCCCAAGTACAAACACAAACCCCTGCGCAAAATATAAATATTGACATCAAAACAGATAGTAACCAAGCAACTCCGCAAGCGCAAACTCAAGCGCCTGCTCAAGATATCAACATCAATATTGACGCAACAAAGAACACGCCTCAAGAAAATACAAGCACAACGCCAAAAATAGAAGGTGTTGAAGATATTAATATTAATGTGGACGCTACCAATAATGAACAAGAGATTGTCGAAGAAACTCCTCCCACGAGTTTTAGTTTTTCCTTATCAGATCAAAATTCCAATGAAGCAAAAAGTGTAGAGCCACGACAAATTATTGAAGAGCAAAAAATTGAAGAAATAAAAAAAGCAAAAGAAGAAGCTCTCAAAAAAACAGAAGACAATAACGCCGACCCTAATGCAAGCGAAAAAGCAAAAGAAGAAGCACCAGTAGAGCCAGCACCAGAGGCAGAACCAGCAGCAGACGCAGCACCAGCGCCTGTTGGTGAAATCATTTATGTTGATGAAGCAGGCAATATTGTTCCAGCGCCTTTAGATATTCCGCAGACCATAAAAGACATGCGAAGCTTCATTAAAGATAGTAAGCATGAAGAAGCCTTAAAGGCTGCAGATTTATTAAAAGAAAAAGCGTTACCAATAGATCTTCTCGAAGAAGTTTTATATAATAGAATGACCACTCTTTTTTCTCTCAATCAAGACAAGAAGAAAAACGATTATAATGAAGTTATCGATGCTGCACATGAATCCATGAATATGAACCCTAGTTCAGAGAAAATCCCTGAAGCTTTATCTGCCCTTGCAGTTTCTTATTTAGCTCTTGGGCGTACAGATGAAGCGAACGCTCAAGTGGATACATTGCTCCGTAATCACCCGAATACTTTTGAAGCTCCTGCAAGTATGATTTTGCTCGCTAATCATTTATTCGACAAACACGAATACATAAAAGCTTCTAAATATTTACAAGTTCTCGTTGATGAGTACCCTAATGAAGTTTTTGCAAAAGAAGCTGCATTATTACAAACAAAAAGCTTACATAAACAAGGCGACTTCAAAAAGACAATGGCTTTCATTGACTTTATGGATCGCCGTTGGAATAGACTTTACCTTACAGCACCAGAATACTTCATCATCCGTGCTGAAGTTGAAGAAGATAATAAACTATACCAAGAAGCTATTTCCACCTATTGGCTCATGTATAACTTAGCACCAAAAGACGAACTTGCTGATTTTGCTCTTTATAAAATTGCAAATCTCTATCATGCTCTCAACGAGAAAGACGCAGCACGAGATGTTTTAACTGAACTCGTTGATTCCTTCCCTGAATCTAAATATAGAGTATCGTCCTTATTAAAAATAGGCGAAAATGGCATATACCCTCCTGCACTAACTTTAGAGGATATTTTTAATCTTTTTAATGAACCAAATCCAAATTTACCCAGTATTTATTATAAGAAAATCATAGAAGAATATCCTGACTCACAAGAAGCCATGAGCTCAAAGATACGTTTGGCAGCCCAAGCCTTATGGGAAAAAGACTATTCTATCGCTGCAGATTTAGCCCTAGCTTTTCATGGGCAATATCCTGATGCGCCTGAAGCAGCTCGAGCATATGAAATACTCCTTAAGGCGACTCACCCTCAGATGGCGCTCTCTCTTTCAGAAAAAAACTACGAACAAACTCTCTCCATATTAGAAAAATATCCACCCATAAGCCTCGCGTACACTCCGTACTCCCCTGTTTTACGAATGGCACTTGGCAGAGCATTGCTCAACCGTAAGCAAGAAAAGGAAGGCGAAGAAATGCTCGCACCTTTTTTGGATAAACTGCCAACGACACAAGCAGAATTTGATAATGGTCTCTATACATACAGCATCACCTTGGCAAACGCTCTCACTAGGCAAGACTGGAATAAAGTTCTAGAAACAAGCACTAAAGTTGAAGACTGGACCTTGCCAAAAGATATTGGTTTACAACGCCTCTATTCAACGGCGCTTGCAGCAGAAAATATTGGTTTATCCGCGCGCTCATTACCGATTTGGCAAGCTCTTGCGCCCAATGAAGAAGTGCCTTTATATCAAAGAGCCTATGCTCAATATTTTTTATCAAGAGACGCTGAACGCCGTCAAAACTTACGAGAAGCCTATCAAGCGAACCTCGATACTCTCGCCATGTTTGAAGATTTAAAGACACAACAATCTCCTTACGCTGACACAGAACGCACCCGTGAAAGTATGGCTGCACTTATGGATATAACTGAAATTGCAGGTCGCTATACAGAATCGTTACAGTGGCTCAATAAGTATAGACGCTTTGTGCCTCCAACCTCACAAGACTATGCAGGCTTACAATTACGTGAAGCCCGTTTGCATAAAAAAATGGGAGACAATCTAAGATGGCGCTCCATATTAGAACAAATTAGAAGTAAAGAACCAGAATCAGTCTTTGGTAAAATGGCTGCTTCTGAACTAAGCACGTTTGAAATGGCAAGAGACCTTAACCGCTTTGCAGGAAGTAAATAAATGGAAATTGGTGGCATTATTGTTGGACTTGGAAATCCAGGTAGCCAATACATAAACACAAAACACAATATCGGCTTTTTAGTTTTAGAACAATTCCTTGAAGAACTTGCACCAAAATACAGAGTAGAACAAGTTTCTGCTTCAAAGTTTTCTTGTGTACTTTTCAAGGTGGTTTTTGAAAATAATATTCCATGGTTTTTCGCCTTTCCTCAAACATTTATGAATTTAAGCGGAGAATGTGTCCAGCCCCTTTTAGCATGGTATAAAGCAGAGCCTGAAAAGCTTATCGTCGTTCATGATGAACTCGACTTAAGTCCTGGGCGTATTCAGCTCAAAAAAGGCGGCGGAGCAGCAGGACATAATGGGCTAAAGTCTATAAGTCAAAGACTATCCACTCAAGATTATTATCGATTAAGAATAGGCATTGGGCGTCCACAAGATTCAGCAAATCTAAGCTCATGGGTATTAGGTGGCTTTGGTGAAAACAAAGAACTTATATCACAATCCCAAGACGATGCCTGCAAAGGACTTAAGAATATTATTCAAAATGGACTCACAAAATCCATGAATGAAATCAATATGCGCAAAAAAAAGGACTAAAACACTTGCCAACTATGAAAACATTATATATAAGTGGTTTGTTCATGCTCATGAACATCTTATAAAATATATTTGGCTCTTGCCTATATTTCTCTTTTTATCGTGATATGTTTTCACCAAAATCCCATTTATATGTTTTATATAATATGTTTTCCCAATTTAATACCCATATTTTCCAAAAATCCTTATCCTCGGTGGTTTTACCTATGCCCACAAGTCGTCCTACTACTCGTAAACGCAAAGTATCAGAAGAACAAGTTGAAACAAGCACAGCATTAGAAACGGCAGTGCCTAAAACAACAACACGTACAAGATCCCCTCGTGCAACACCTGCTAAAAAAAGCCAAACTAAACAAGAACAAAGTGAAAACTTTGGCAATACGGAAAATTCTCAAGCAGAAATTTTTCAAGCTAAAAATCCACAGGTGGAAACCTCTCAGTCCGAACATCTTCAAAAAGAAGAAAACACCGCTGAACGCAATGGTGATGCAACAAATAGTATTGATGCACCTAACATGCCTGAAAATCGACATATTACAACGCAAAGACGTCATACCCCCCCCCCTATGAATCGTTCGCCACATAAAGAACAAAATCACAAAAATCAAGAACCGCACAATCGTGGCTCCGTAGCTCCTGAACAAAACATTGCTCCGCAGTCCACTGATATACTCAGCCTTTCTGAGCTCAAAACAAGAAGCATGAACGAGCTCATGATATTAGCAGAGCAATATCAATTAGATAATGCAAGTTCAATGCGCAAACAAGAACTCATTTTTGCACTCTTACAATCCTGTGTTTCTCAAAATGGCTCCATCACAGGTGATGGCGTTCTTGAAGTTCTTCCCGATGGGTATGGTTTCTTACGTTCACCTCTCAGTAGTTACATGCCTGGGGCTGATGATGTTTATGTTTCTCCTTCTCAAATACGACGCTATCACCTCCGTAAAGGTGATTGTGTACAGGGACAAATTCGTCCACCAAAGGAAGGCGAACGCTATTTTGCTTTAGTTAAAGTAAATGAAGTTGGTTTTGAGCCACCTGAAAATGCACGCCACCTTGTTCTATTTGAAAACCACACCCCTATTTTTCCAAACCAGCAATTATGTATAGAAACAGATGAAAAGAACTTAGCCGGCAGAGTTATTGACTTTATGGCACCCATTGGACGTGGACAAAGAGGGCTTATTGTTGCCCCTCCAAGAACAGGGAAAACTATTCTATTACAAAATATTGCAAATTCTATTAGCGCAAACTATCCAGATATTTACCTTATAATACTTCTTATTGACGAAAGACCTGAAGAAGTAACCGATATGGAACGTACCGTGAAAAACGCTGAAGTTGTTAGCTCTACCTTCGATGAACCACCACAACGCCATGTGCAAGTTTGTGAAATGGTACTTGAAAAAGCAAAACGCTTAGTGGAAAGAAAAAAAGATGTTGTTATTTTACTAGATTCCATTACTCGCCTTGGCAGAGCGTACAACGCAATCACTCCGTCATCAGGACGAGTTCTTTCTGGTGGTCTAGACGCAAATGCCCTTCAAAAGCCAAAACGCTTTTTTGGCGCAGCGAGAAACATTGAAGATGGCGGAAGCTTAACTATTATTGCAACTGCCCTTATTGATACAGGTTCTCGTATGGATGAAGTCATTTTTGAAGAATTTAAAGGTACAGGCAACTTAGACCTTTATCTTGATAGACACCTTTCTGAAAAAAGAGTCTTCCCTGCTATTGATATCAACCGAACAGGAACACGCAAAGAAGACTTGCTCTTATCTGAAGAAAATCTTAACAGAGTTTGGATTTTACGTAAAATTCTTGCACCAATGGCATCTATTGATAGTATGGAATTTTTACTCGATAAAATGAGAAATTCAAAATCTAATAAAGACTTTTTAAATGGAATGAGTAAATAATCTACAAAAAGCTCATTCTTAAGTTTATTATGTCGCAATGATTATATTTTAAAAATGGATACTAGTGATGTCAAATCAAGAAAATAATACAGTACCAGAACCAATGAGTGAAAACAAAAACGGCAACGCATCTGAACCGTCACCTGAAAACTCAAGCAAGCAATCTCCAGAAAATGCAGGAGATACTAAGCCTGAGGAAAAGACTGGGGAAAAGAAAGATGACACAGAAGCAAGCGAAGTAGTTAAAGGCCCAAGTAAAGGGGCTATTATTAAAGAAAAACTTGCTCCCGTATTTGCTAAAATAAAAAAACTCAGACAAAAAAGATTCTGGATTCCGCTTGTTGTTGGACATGCTCTCATGTTTTCTGGAATGGCCTACTTTGCCTACGAAGAAATCAGATATAAACGCACACCAGAATATCTGCTTGAAACTCTTCATACAACGCTAACAATGAACGACCCTGTATTGCTTTCAAGCGTCTTTAATGCTTCTATTTTTATAAAAAATGTAGATAAGACTATTAGAAGCAATATTAATAAATACCCTGATTTAGCACGGTATATAGGCGATTTATCAAACGAACAGGCATTTAATAAATCTTTGTCTTCTCTGCTTTTAAATATTGTCAGAGCTAAAGATTCAGAAATGCCGTTTGATAAAAAAATTAATATACTTCCTGCTAAGCTCGCATCACAAATTCGAGCCACCCCCTTTACTATTCATAAAAGACTGAGCGATCCTACAACAGAAACGTATGTACTCAAAAGCAAGTTAAAAACCATAAAATGGGGCACGTATCCATTATTACTAACAGCACACATACATAATGACGCATGGTGTATTAAAGAAATCACTAACCTTGATGAAATTTTAGCACTCTATGACACTGAAATAAAAAAACAAAGACTACAAAAAGAAAAACGCATACTAGCAGGAAAAGCTGCGATTGTGAAAAGTGTGCAGCAATACTTGCCCGATATGACGTGTAGCGCAACTATAACAGAATTATCAGGTAGTAAACTACTGCTCATTCGTGCCGATGCGAAAGCGAATAATAGCGGTGATGATATCATTTCTTGGGCTGCTGATGCCACCATTAGCTTTGAAGATGGAAGTCTTTTTAAGGAAGAATATCTTAAAATCAACAGACTTTTCCCTCCAGACCAACCCATCTCTCATACTTGGAATATAATTTTAACTGATGAAGAAATTGCTACTAGCTTAGATAAAAAGCTTATTTGTTCACCTACACCACTCTATGTTAATTTGCCGAATGGGGAATTTCACCAAATTTCTGAATAGAAAGCGTTTTAACATGCTCATATTTTCACTTCGTTTTAGTTAATCATTCTTGTCAAAATATACACCATTTTATAAGGAGAATCAGAACATGTCACGTTCCATACATTTAGCCCTTCATATACACAAAGACCCCGCTGCTATGGCTGAGCGAGTCGCTCACCACCTTACACAAATTTGTGAAGAAGCTATTGCAGAAAGAGGCGTTTTCACCATTGCCCTTTCTGGTGGCACAACACCAATCCCCCTCTTTCGTCTTTTAGCAGAAAGCGACTGGGCTGACAGATTACCTTGGGAAAAAATTGTTGTTTACTGGGGTGATGAATGTTGTGTTCATCCTGATGACCCAAGAAGTAACTATGCTATCGCAAGGTCAGAACTCCTTTCCCATGTGCCCATAACTCGATATTATCGTATGAAAGGCGAATGTAATCCTGTGGAATCCGCTCTTGCTTATGAAAATCTCATAAAAGAGCACTTCAATCTAAAAGAAGGCGAATTTCCTCGTTTTGACTGTATATTACTTGGCATTGGTGAAGATGGACACACAGCGTCTCTTTACCCTGGTGAACACGCAGTTCGCGAAAAAGAAAGAATAGTTATCGATCAATATGTTCGCAGTAATAAAGCAGACAGACTAACACTTACCCTGCCTGTGCTCAATAATGCGCGTTCTTGTATCTTTATGGTAACAGGAAAAGAAAAACACCACGCACTTACTCGCACACTAAACCTCTTAGAAAAACCAGAATTACCTGCTCAAAAAGTACGCCCTACAAGAGGCGAACTGCTTTGGGTTGTAGATGAAGGCGCCGCTTTAGGCGATAACGAATAAATAAAAAAACTCATTTTGCAAAGCAAAATGAGTTTTTTTTTAGATACCTAAACAGAGTTTAGTTTAATATGCAAATATCGGGAAGCGAGAAGCAAAAGCATTTACTGCCGTATGAATTTTTTGTAATTTATCTTCATTGTTGACATTTTCTAAAACTTCAACAATCCATGCACCCACCTGATCCATATCACTCTCTTTCATTCCACGAGTAGTAAGGGCAGGAGTACCGATACGCACACCTGATGTAACAAAAGGAGAGCGTGTTTCAAAAGGTACAGTATTCTTATTGACAGTGATACCGGCTTTATCGAGAGCTATTTCAGCGTCTTTGCCTGTAATATCCTTGCTCGTCAAATCAAGCAGCATAAGATGGTTATCCGTACCGCCTGAAACAATATGAAATCCTGCATTTATAATGAATTTAGCTAAATGTGAAGCATTCTTAACAACTTGCTTTTGATATTCAAAATACTCAGGACGTTGTGCTTCACCAAAAGCAATCGCTTTTGCTGCAATCACATGCATCAAAGGGCCGCCTTGAATACCAGGGAAAATTTGGCTATTGATAAGTTTCTCAAGATTATTTTCATCTGTTCTATTTGCTAAAATCATACCGCCGCGAGGGCCACGCAATGTTTTATGTGTCGTAGTCGTCGTAATATGTGCATGCTCAATAGGTGAAGGATGAAGGCCAGTAGCAACAAGTCCTGCAATATGAGCCATATCAACCATGAGCTTAGCACCAACTGCGTCCGCAATCTTACGAAAACGTTCAAAATCAATAAAACGAGAATATGCACTTGCACCAGCAATAATCAGTTTTGGCTTATGTTGATGTGCAAGCTTTTCCATTGCATCATAATCAATAAAACCTGTTTCTTCTGATACGCCATAAGAAACAACATTAAACAGTCTACCCGAAAAATTCACAGGGCTACCGTGAGTCAAATGTCCGCCGTGGGAAAGATCCATACCAAGTACAGTGTCTCCAGGCTTAACAAACGCTAAATATGCACCCATATTTGCTTGGCTTCCTGAATGGGGCTGTACATTAGCATAATTACAACCAAATATCTGTTGCGCTCTTTCAATAGCAATTCTTTCTGCAATATCAACAAATTCACAACCGCCATAATAACGCTTTCCAGGATAACCTTCTGCGTATTTATGTGTTAAGATAGAACCTTGAGCTTCACGAACAGCAGCAGACACAAAATTTTCTGAAGCGATGAGTTCAAGATTGTTTATTTGGCGACGAGTCTCTTTATATATAGCTTCTGCTACAAGAGGATCTTGAGAAATGATACTTTGCATAATAATTCCTTTTAGATACGAAGAGGTTGATTATTTCGGAAAAAATTATAAAAAACATGCCAAATAAAAAATGGCACGTAAAAGCGCATCCCAAGAAAGGAGCGCAACAATCTAAGCTTCAAACAAAAAAGAAAATTCGAGTTATCTCTTTAAGGAAAACTCTCCTCCTCTTTTCGTACAAAGCCTTTATAAACACAAATTTCTATTTATAAGATAGAAGCTGTGCTTATAAAAGCTTTTGTAAATAGAAAAAAGTAAAAATCTGCATATAGATTCAAACCAATACTAACAATTGGTATTCTTACGTAGACTTTTTATGCAGCATAAACAGTATTTTTAGTGAGCATAACGCTTGAAAATCACACTGCCGTTTGTCCCACCAAAACCAAAGGAATTACAAAGAACGTATTCAGGATCCAATTTTTTAGGACCATCGCCCATATAATTCAAAGGACATTCAGGGTCAGGTGTATCGTAGTTTATAGTTCCAGGAACCATACCACTATCAAGAGTAAGCACGGAAATAACACTTTCCGCTCCACCTGCAGCGCCTAGTAAATGTCCCATTTGGGATTTATTAGCACAAATCGCAATATTTTTTGCATGGTCTCCAAAAACAAGTTTAATTGCTTTAGATTCCGCAGCATCATTAGCGTGGGTTGAAGTCCCATGAGCGTTAATATGAGTAATTTGTTCAGGAGACAGCCCTGCGTCTTTCAAAGCTCTACGCATAACCATTGCCATACCAAGCCCATCTTCACGAGGAGCAACCATATGATGAGCATCATCAGAACCAGCAGCCCCAACAACTTCAGCGTAAATATACGCACCACGTTCAAGCGCACTATCAAGACTTTCAAGGAATAACATCCCCGTGCCTTCACCCATAACAAAACCTGCACGATCCATATCAAAAGGACGAGAAGATTTTTCTGGTGTATCATTGTACTTAGTGCAAAGTGCTTTCATGGAGGTAAATCCAGAAATACCCATAGGCGTGATTGTTGCCTCAGAGCCACCTGTAATAATAGCTTCACAACGACCAAGAGCAATTTCAGTATATGCATTACCGATGGCATGTGTAGCAGAAGCACAAGCGCTCGTAAGAGCCATATTTGGTCCCTTTGCACCTGTAAATATTGCCACCTGTCCTGGTGCCATATTTGAAATCAGCATAGGTATAAAAAATGGTGAAACACGGGATGGACCAGCAGCAACTAGCTTGCTGTGAAAAACTTCTATAGTGGAAAGGCCACCAAGACCAATACCAAGAATAACACCAACATCTTCAGCATTTTCATCGGTGATTTTATAGCCTGAATTTTCCATAAGTTGCAATGCGCCACACACAGAAAACTGGACAAAACGATCCATACGCTTACTTTGTTTTGCTGATATAACAGCTTCAGGATTAAATTCTGAAATTTCTCCAGCGATATCCGTATCAAAACCAGTTGTATCGAAATTTGTTATTTTTCGTATACCGCATTTACCAGAAATAATGCCTTCCCAAGTAGTCTTAGCATCAAGTCCTAAAGGAGTAATAGCAGAAACACCTGTAACAACAACGCGTCTGAGGGTCATAAGTTATCCTTTTGGGCGAATCCCATTCGTAATTCTAAATTTCAAATATTGTAAATGAAAATTATATTTTTTTTAAATAATGTATCAATAAATTTTAGGGACGCCACAAGACGTCCCTAAAAATATTATTGTTTTGCTTCTACGTATGAAATAGCGTCTTTCACTTTCAAAAGCTTTTGAGCGTCTTCATCGGCGATTTCACAATCAAATTCTTCTTCCATAGCCATGATGAGTTCTGTCAAATCAAGAGAGTCAGCTCCAAGGTCTTCTACAAAGGAAGCTTCTGGCTTTACTTCTTCTTCAGATACTCCTAATTGATCCTTAATAATTTGCTTAATTCTAGCTTCAACTGACATAATCCCTCCAAAGGGTAGTATATTTGTGGGTTAACAATAAAGACCGCCATTAACTGGCAGTACCTGACCTGTGATATACGCTGCTTTCTCGGAAGCGAGAAAAGCAACGGCATCTGCAATATTTTGCGCAGATCCAAATGTCCCTAAAGGAATTTGGGCTGCGTATTTAGCTTTCACATCATCCGCTAAAACTGCTGTCATGTCCGTTTCAATAAAACCAGGGGCAACCGCATTCACTGTAATTGAGCGTGATCCAAACTCTTTTGCTGCGGACTTGGTTATACCAATAAGCCCTGCTTTCGCTGCTGCATAGTTTGCTTGACCTGCGTTCCCCATCTGACCGACAACAGAAACAATATTTATAATTCGTCCAAGTCGTTGCTTAGACATAATTTTAAAAGCTTCACGAATACAAATAAAAGAACCACGTAAGTTGACATTGATAACATTGTCAAAATCATCATCTTTCATTCGCATAATAAGGCCATCTTTCGTTATTCCTGCGTTATTAACAAGAACATCTAAACGAACCTTATCTTTAATCTCATCTTTAAAAAACTGAGTAATCGCTTCAGAATCACCTATATTTAGGCAAAAAGCTTGCGCTTTGCCTCCATGGGCTTCTATTTCCTTAACCACCGAAATAGCTTCATCTTTTTTAGATGCGTAGGTAAGGAATACTGTATACCCTTCCTTAGCAAGAGTCAAAGCAATAGCTTTGCCAATACCTCTTGATGCACCTGTTACTAAAGCTGTCGATATTAATTCATTCGCCATAGCTTACTCACTTTTTTAATAGAGATTAACTCTATACTTTTTCTAGAAATACTTCAATGATAAAACATTGTTTTTTTTAAAATTACTTTATAGCTAATGCAATTTACAGCAATACGCCTAAGAAAGTAATGCAGATCCCCACGTCAGGCCTGCGCCAAAAGTGGTGATAAGTGTTTTTTTACCCGCTTCAACTTTTCCAGCTTTCCTAGCATCATCTAATGCTAATAAAATGGAAGCTGCGGAGGTATTGCCATATTCTGAAACATTGGTAAATACTTTTTCAGCAGGAATCTCCAAACGAGACCCTACAGCTTCAATAATTCGAGCATTCGCCTGATGAGGGATAAATAAATCCACATCATCAATGGTGAGATTATTCCTTGAGAGTAATTTCAAACTCTCTTGCACCATGCAGCGCACTGCGTGCTTAAAAACATCTCTTCCTTGCATATTCAGAAAAAAATCTTCTTTCACTGTATCGCCGACGACGACATTCATATTAGTACCCCCACCAATTTGAATCAATTCGTTCAAATCACCGTCAGTACCACAGGAAACATCATGGACAGTTAAAAAACTATCCCCTTTGGATCGAAGAACAACAGCCCCAGCACCATCTCCAAATAAGACGGACGTGGAACGATCATTATAATTCATACGCCGTGATAATGCCTCCGCCGCAATAAGTAACACCACAGCATTACTATCAAGCGCTAAAAACGCCCGTGCAACCTCAAGCCCATAGACAAAACCAGAACATGCGGCATTGAAATCCAAACACATAAGACTCTTTGTCGTAGGAGATATTGTGGAAACTCCAGAATAAGCAGAAAGGCCTAGCCTAGCGGCAATAAGGCAAGAAACACTAGGGGAAAGATAGTCAGGTGTACATGTCGCAACAAAAATATGAGTTATTTCACTTGCGTCAATGCCTGCATCAAGGATTGCCTTTTGTGCAGCAAAAAAGCCCACATCAGAAGTACCTTGTGATGCGTCTAATATGCGCCTTGTATGAATACCAGTTCGACTGACAATCCACTCTTCGTTGGTATCCATTATTTGTTCAAGATCATGATTGCTTAATACACGTTCAGGAACACAAATACCAAGACCTGCAATTTGACATAATTTATTCATCGAATTATCTCTATATTACACAGATCGTGCAAAACTTGTAAGCTCTTCGTTATCACGAATAGCATCCACAAGTCTCTCATGTGTACCTTTTTTTACGTACGTAGCAGCCATTTTGACAGCACTTGTTATCGCTCTCTCATTGCTTGAACCATGACAAACAAAGGAAATACCTTGTAAGCCAAGAAGGGGCGCACCACCATACTCTGCATAGTCAACGACATTAGCAAACTTTTTAAAGGCTTTTTTCGCAAGAAAAGTTCCGATTTTGGGCAAAATACCATTAGAAAAAAGCTCACGTTTTAAAACGTGAATCATGGAATAAGCCAAACCTTCACTCAATTTCAAAGCAATATTGCCAACAAAACCATCACAAACAACAACGTCAACGTCACCTAGAAAAAGGTCACGTCCTTCAACATTGCCGACAAAGTTCAGGTTTTTAGCAACCTTTAAAAGGTCATACGCATCTTTAACAACGCTTGTCCCTTTACCCTCTTCTTCTCCAATACTTAAAATACCGACTTTTGGGTTTTCATAGTCCAAAATATCGCGTGCAAAAGCTGCTCCCATAAGAGCAAATTGAAAAAGATGATAAGGACGACATTCTACATTCGCCCCAACATCAAGTAAGAGTTTAGGGGTGGTTTTTGATGGTAATATTGTAGCAAGTGCAGGGCGCTCTACTCCTGGAATTCTTCCTAAAATGAACATACCACACGCAACAGACGCACCGGAATGACCAGCACTTATGAGAGCATGCGCTTCACCATTTTTCACAAGTCGACACGCAACTTGAATGGAAGAATCTTTTTTTGAACGCAAAATGTCAGACGGCTTCTCATGCATTTCCACTACTTGAGTGGCATTAACAATGCTATAATCAGCAGACCTTAATTCAGGCGAGACGGAAGAAAGAGCAGAATTAATATTCTCCTCTTGACCGACAAATACGACCTTAGCACCTGTTTGCAATGCAGCCTGTAATGCTCCTGGAACAACTACGGAAGGACCAAAATCGCCTCCCATAGCATCCACGGCAAGTACAGTCTTATTGTTCATCGCCACTTGAGGTTTCAACAACTTGACGCCCTTTGTATTTGCCACAAGTTGGGCAAATAGCATGAGGCACAGTTGGAGCACCACAAGCACAATAAATCACACAAGGTTTTGCTACTCGATCATGAGAACGACGCATACCTTTTCTTGAACGAGACTTTTTGTTTTGTTGAACAGCCATTCTATACTCCTTGAAATATAAGCATTATTGCTTATTATTGTATCTTTAAATTACGCAAGACGTTCATACGAGGATCTTTATCCTCGTCTTCGCAAGCGCATAGACCTTCATTGAGATTCTTACCACACTGGGGACAAACGCCCTTGCACAGTTTAGTACAAAGAGGCTTGGTTGGCAAGGTAAGAATAAATTCTTCCCAAAGTAATGCACTAAAGTCGATAAGAGTTACACCATTTTCAACAATAATAACTCTATTTTCATCTTCTAATTCTTCAATATCTTCTTCATCATCAAGAATTTGTTGCGGACAGGCTTCAAACTCATCAAAATCAGCAGAGATAGAAGAAATAGTTTCTTCAGTACATCTATCACAAGACTGGGAAACCTTTCCACGGATTTTTCCACGGAAAAAACAACCTTCTTTTTCAGGCAAAACAAAAACTTCTGCCGTAATTTTTTCATGTATCTTACAAGACAGATTAAACTCCAAAAGGGGCTCTGACCAAATAAGCTGGTCATCCCATTGGAATGTTTGACCATTTGGATCTATATCCTTTAGTGATACTTTAATTTGTTTCATATGAACTCCTTGCGAACGTGACAATGTACAAGCAAGACATAGAATTTGTCAAGAAAATATAGATATCTTAAAAATAAAAATGTCATTTTTTAAACAATTTCTAAACAATCTAGCTTTGCATGCTTGCTACAGCACGTTTAAAACCGTCTCTAGATTTTGCAATCACAGCATCCTCAACGGCATAACATAAACGAATATAGCCTTCACAACCAAAGCCTCGGCCGGAAACACCTAATATTTTTTCTTCACGAAGGGCTTTTATGAAGTTTTCGTCATCACCATGAGGAGCTTTTGGAAAAATATAAAAAGCACCTTGAGGTATTTGAAACTCAAGCCCAGCCTCTTGAAGAATTTCAACAAAAATATTTCGTCTTTTTGTATAAATATTAAGGGCATTCTCTGTTGATGTTCCAAGGGCAGCCATCATAAGATATTGCCCCACAACAGGAGGGTTCACAAAGCCTAGAATACGGTTTGACATACTTGTTGCCATAATGAGCGTTTCTTTATCTTCAAGCTCTGGAGAGACAGCGAGATAGCCAATTCTCTCCCCTGCTATGCCATATTTTTTAGAAAAAGAACTCACAATAACCGCATACTTATACAAAGGAAGAATCGGTGGAACCTGCGCATTATCATACGCTAAAAAGCGGTACGGCTCATCCGAAAGCAAATAAATAGGGCGTCCGTATTTTTCAGATGCCTTCTCTAAAATAGCAACAATACCACGCAATTCCGCTTCACTGTAAATTTTACCTGTGGGATTATTCGGAGAATTAATGATAAGTGCCCGTGTTTTTGCATTAATAGCTTTTTCAATATTTTCAAAATCAGGGCCAAACGTATCAAGGTCACACATAACAGATTTAAAAACACCGTTATGGTTTGTTACATAAAATCCATATTCCCCAAAGAACGGTGCAATACCTATAACTTCATCTTGCGGCTCAAGAACGGAATGGAAAAAAGAGTTAATAGCACCAGCTGCACCACAGCTCAACATCACGTCCGCCTTGCTAAGAGTAATACCTTGCTCCGAGGTCAACTCTTTAGCTAACGCTTCAAGCGCCCACGCATAGCCCGCATTCGGCATATAACCAAGACTGGCAGGTCTGTTCAAATTTTGAGAAAGATCACGCATGGCGTCTTGTACCACTAAAGGAGGTGGCAAGTCAGGATTACCCAAACTAAAATCCATCACCGCATCAGCACCAAATTCTTGCTTCATAGCAATGCCAAGCTCAAACATTTGGCGAATAAGTGAACCACGTTTAATATTTTGCGCCATTTCAGCAGATACAACAGACATATTTCTCTCCCTATCAATAACTTTCAAAGTATATTGTGTTCCAATTCCAACAAAAACTTTAATGCAAAAAAAACAAAATAGCAAGTTGAGAAAATCAAAAAAAAAGACTCAACCGAGAACCTATTCTTTGAGACTTCCATGGGTGAACTTACACCTTAAAAGCTATATACTTCTCTCTAAAATATTCTTAAAGGACTCTCTCTAAAATATTTTTAAAGGAGAGAAAGCTCATTATTCCAATTTGGGGGACTCGGCTCTCTATTTCAGTATTTCTTCGTATCTCACAAACTGAAAGAAACTACATCCCTTTGCAAACCCCATAAATTGCGTTTTTTTTACAAACAAAGTTTGTAAAAAAAACGCTAATGAGGGGCTTGGGGAAATCATTTCCCCAAAAAAAAGAAAAAAAAAGAAAAAACAAAAACTGCCCGTATAATTTCTAAAATCGCTTGAGCGCCGAGCAAAGTCTTTCTATCCAGATATCCTGTATCATCTCGCTTTCAGCCAAACCATGTAAATGAGGCTCACAGACATAGCCTGCTTGCTCGAGGAGGCTTTTCCAAGAATCTTCCTGTTCACCAGCCATATCATGTAGAGCGTGTCGCCCAATGACCGTGAGAAGCGGGAGTAGCCAAACCTTTCCTTTGCAGGAATTATTCATTGAAACATCTTTTGAGGTAGACAATTCCTGTTTCCATTTTTCTAAAACAGTATCTAGGGTATTTGTACCCGTCATACAAGCGATGGAAAGGCGTGCATCGAGGGAATGCACAGCTTCAGCGATGAGGTCATAATATCGTTCTGCTTCATGAGATGTGCCGTGTCCCATCCATAAAAGCTTATCACATTCGTTGAAATTTTCAGGAATCAAAGAGAGCAATGCATTTGCCACAGGGGCAATCTCATCATCATGGGATAATAAAGGAAGACCTGCCTCGATTTGCATATTCATACTTTGCTTTGCAATATCAATATCACCAAGAACGTCAAAATATTCTATACCATGAATGAGGTGTAAACTTTGTACAGCAACATGACTAAATTTTTCAAAGTTCATTTTTTGTAATGCTTTAAGTACAGAATCAGATTTTGTTTTTGCATGCGCTAAACGTTTGCGCATAGTTTCAGATGTAAAGGCAATGCGTACGGGTACATTAAAGTATTGCTCCATCCGCAATTGAAAAAAACGAAGAGCACTGCTACCTTGATAAGACGACGACCCATAGGCCACTAATAATATTCCAAACTTAGGAAGCGCCTCTTTATCTTTAGGGGCACGACTTGGACAACAGCATAAAGGCAACAATGCCCAATCAAAATATTTTCGTGCTTGTATATCCGTGTATTTTTGAATATTTAGTGTTTTTTTTAATGCCATATAAACTTATCCTAGAAATATATTGTATTACACAATAGCCGATCTCTTGCGTGTAAAAAATTTTCTTCTGTGTATATAGGGATGGAATATTGCCTTAGCAAGGCAGCAAATACACCATCACCGCAAACCATGGTTTTAGAAAAAGAGCCATCGTAAATCATATCAACACCGCATGAAGGAGACCTTGCTTTCAAAATAGCGCCCTGACAAGTAGCCCCTTGCATAAGTAAAAATGCTTTTGCTGCACCAAGAAAAAAAGGATGCGTGTAATCGTGCCCTTCTTTGCTTACAATTCTCTGCCCATCTCGCTCGCAGGGAATCCGAGGAACACCCATTCCTCCAAGAAGCTCAGGGCAAACAGGTAAGACATAGCCCTTAACAAATAGCGATTCGATTATGGGGTTTCCTTGGTATTTGCCATCATAGCGACACCTAAATCCAGCCAAACAGGCGCTCACAACATAAAACATAAAACCTCATTCCACTTTATTTTTTCTTGGAGGAGTTGAACTCCTACAAGCCCCAATATTCTATGTTTATTGCAAATAAAGTTCACGGAAAAACAAAACTAGGAGGTTTCCAAAGGACATAATATCCTTTAGCGGAGGGCTTCCTACTCAACGGGCGACCATAGGTCGTTTCAGTTGAGGTATGAATAAAGACTGAAATAGAGAGCAAAGCGGGAGGCAGAACCTCCCAAATTGGAATAAAAACATAAAACATATACGCTCAATACATTATAAAAAAAGGATGTCTAGACACCCTTTTCTTTTCTATTAGAAAATCACATTAACAGCTTCAGCGTCTTCTGCTTCTCGTAACGCAATGTTCCCAATCTTCCATGCTTTTGTATTCACAGCATTTAAAAGTTCCATTGCTTTATCCGCATTTTCCTTATTAAGTATAAGAATATAGCCAATACCACTATTGAATATTTGCAACATTTCAGGCCAACTAAGATTACCTGTTTTTTGTAACCATTGGAAAACAGGAGGCATATCCCATGTGCCAAAAGAAATATCAGCTCGCACAGCCTGTGGCAAAACACGAGGAATATTATCGTAAAAACCACCACCAGTCACGTGTACCATACCTTTAATGTCAAGGTCACGCATAATGGAGCGTAAGCTTTCTACATAAATAATGGTTGGCTCAAGTAAAACTTCTGCGAAGGTTTTATCGGTACCTGGGAAAATATCGTCCGCTTTTGCACCGCTTTCATTGAATATTTTACGCACAAGGCTATAGCCATTGGAGTGCACACCAGAGGATTCTAAACCAATAATAACATCGCCAACACTGATGCCAGAACCATCGACAATCTTAGAATCGTCAACTATCCCAACACAAAAACCAGCAAGGTCATAATCACCCTTAGTATACATGCCAGGCATTTCCGCTGTTTCTCCGCCTAAAAGAGCGCAAGCAGAGCGACGACACCCTTCAGCAACCCCTTCAACTACATCAACAGCCTGATCAACATCAAGTTCGCTGCATGCAAAATAATCAAGAAAAAATAATGGGCGAGCGCCTTGCACCAAAATATCATTAACACTCATCGCCACAAGATCAATGCCGACCGTATCATGCTTATTAAATTCAAAAGCTAATTTTAGTTTAGTTCCAACACCATCAGTAGAGGCAACCAAAACAGGATTTTTCATCCCTTCGATATCTGGTTTAAAAAGCCCACCAAAGCTACCAATAGCAGAAAGAACCCCACTGGTATGTGTTGTTGAAACAATTGACTTAATTCGAGAAACTAGAGAATTCCCAGCTTCAATATTAACGCCAGCATCTGTATATACTTTAGAGCGTGATTGACTCATAATAAAAAACTCCTTGGCTATTGATGGCACCTTACAATAAATTATATATTTTGCCAACAGAAGATTATACAAAAAAAAACAAGACTAACAATATTAATATCTACTCATTATACCATTTAAAACTACTAATTTCAGTATGTTAATACCACAAACGAAACACAAGTACCGTCAGCCCAATAAAAAGTAAGAGAAGCGCAAAAAAGGCAAAAGATTTTCTTTGCAGCGGTAGAGCGGACTTTGCAATAACTTGCAAACATATTATGGATAAAGGTATGAATACAAGCAAGGATGGTACATAAAAATAAATATCGCTCAGTAATACTGTTGCAAACGCATCTCCGCTATTGAGCGAACCATCCATAAAACCTGCGTTCATCAAATCCAAGAGAAGCAAGGTTAGTTTTTCGTAGGAAGTGGGTATGATAAATAATAAAACAGCTATCGCTACACATAAAAGCACACCAGAATACGTTGCCCGTTTAGCATGCGATGCAAGAATGGTAGTATAATAATCACGCCCATAATCATCTTTATTTCTACGTATAATAAAGAAAATGAGAGCAAGAATATGCGCCCCTGTAAGCCCTAAAAATAGGCTCACGAGCATAAAAATAAGGAACGGTGTCTGTAGTGGTTCATGTGTCCATAATTGGGTAAGCGTCCATTCTGGAAAAAATATGGTTGAACGCAGATACACCCATGTTAAGCTAGACGTCAAAAGAAAAAGCACGCCACCAACAAGGACATTCAAAACAAAAAAAAGTTTTGATTTTACTCTGCTTCTTTTGTGAATAACGAAAAAAATCATTCCGCCTAGCAGAAATAAATTCCCCATGAGTAAAAAGACTATATTAAGAAACTTTGGACGAATAAAATATTTAAAAATAATCCCGTCTAAATAATAATCCAAAAAAAGTGTGATCCCAAAAACAATAAAGAGAAACGAGCCTAATACCGCTAAGTGATACGCACTTTTGTCATACAAGGACCTGCTATGCCTTATGGCTAATAGACGATTGCTTGCACATATGAACGGCAAACACGCAATACTCACAGCAAAAAAAAGAAAACCCGTTATCAATAAAAGAAGAAACCACAACATTTTGACATCCATTTTATTTAAAGCATCTTAAAAATTGATTTTTTTAAAAAAATCAAACTCCATTTATCCCCTATCCATAGAAAGCATTTCCCCTAAGTATAAAACCAACAATAACTCATTAACGTCATTTTTTTGATAAAAACTAGATATTTAGTAAGTATTTACTCAGGGGGAGCCGTAAAAATAAAAATTTTATTAAATTCATCATTGCATGCTTTGCATAGGTGAAGTATAAACATCAATGAAACCATGTGCAAGCTTTCTCAAAAAGAAATATCATATTAAACAGTCAGGGTATATATTACACTGAAATATCTATCAATACGAGTCGTTTTCTAAATTTATAAGCTTTGACTATTTAACAAAGAACCAATTTAGAAATACACCCAATATAAGGTTATAAGGTTATAGTGTGCGTAAATTACCTTGGGGGATTATACTACTTGTTTTTTGGGGGCTTTTTTTAGTCGCCACGACAACAGTATACCTCAAATATTTCCAACCCGAAAAATTGGGACATACCGTATCCGATGGTATCGAGTCGAATTTACAGGTAACATCCCAAATTGATTTTATTAAATTTCAACTTTTTCCACAGCCTGCCCTTATAATAAAAGGTGTACACCTCAAGCACAATACTCGTGATATCAATGTAAAGCTTGATGAAGCACACGCAAATATTAGCTGGAAAACACTTTTGCTTGGTCGCCCTGTTATTGGGTCGATTGACTTGTTCAACCCTACAGTTGAACTCGTCACACAAAAGCCACTCCCTGAAAAAGACCTTGTTGCCTTACAAAATCAAGTTACAAAAGACCTAAGCACAAAAGAGATTGCCCAACTAGATAAAGAAAAGAAAGCCTTACTTGAGCAAAAAATCCATGATATTTTGAACAAACTTGTTCAGTTTGAAATGCCTTACTTTCTTTCTGATGCCTCTCTACATATCCGAAATGGATTCGTTAAAATAAACTTTAAAGATTCAAGCAATACCCTCGATATCAATAAAATCAATCTTAATTTACGCCTGCCAGGACTAACAAGCGGTCTCCTAGACTTACGCATAGAAGAAACCAGTTTTAAAGGTGAAAGACTCCCTAATATCAAGGTAAATACAACATCACTTAGTGTCACAGGCTGGAGTCTAAACACAAACAGTATTGAAGCAGATTTACATCTACAAACACAATTCCAAATGGGGTCTTTACAAAAATTACGAGTAAAGCCTATAAAAGAAGCGTATCGCTACTTCCCCATGCCAAAACCTGCACGCCTGAGCATTCGCACCAGCATTGATTATACAAAACACACACATCTACTTAATATAAAAGGACTTATTCAAGCACGGTTACTTTTACCCATGAATAAGCATAATACCCCCGTAAGTTTAGATATTCCTTTTTCTTTGAATGGCGTCAGTCAAGGCAATAAAAAGAGCATGTTAAAACCCCTTCATAAAACACAAGAAAATAGCAAATATCTAGATGCATTTTTAAAAGGAAATCCTCTCCCTCATAAAGCAGTACAGCTCCCTTCTCTCTATATTGACACCGTAAATCTGCACGATGCTTATATTAAAATTGGTGCTGACAGCCTTAATGTCACAGGTGAACTTTTAGGACTTTATCCTCTTTCACCTTTATTTCAAGGTACAGCAAAGATTCATCATTTTAGCTTACCCCGCTGGGTTGGCGCCACAAGAAAAATGAGTGGTGGACTCGTCAATGCCCTTAATAATATAAAAGGTGAACTTGATTTTGTTGTCAATAAACGAGGTATTTTTGCATCAAAATTGCAAACTTCTGTTCGTGGCATTTCAGTTGAAGGTGTGGGGTCTTGTGCGAATTTTAAAAAACCAGATATTGCACTAAGGATAAAGCCTACCCTACAAAGCACAAAGAAAGGCGCTATCGATATAAATCCGTTATTTCCTGAAATAAATGGCGTCTCCGTTAGAAAAGCAAAGCTTCCTCCTGCAGCTGTTCCAGCACGAAATAAAAAGGATAAATCGCCTAGCATCTTTGTTGATTATCATATAGATGTTAGTATTCCCCATGTGGATATTTGGAAATTGACAGCCAAAAACGTGCGCACACTCATTAGCCCAAACGCCGATGAAACCCCTACTATTGATGTTTCCATTGATGATTTATACAACGGAACTGCAAGCGCTTTTGCTCTTCTCGACGATGGGAATAACTATATAAAAGCCTTACTTAAAAATGTAGATATTGAAGAGCCCATGCGAAACATCGCAGGCTTTACTGTCGCACGTGGTATTTTAGAAGCCGACGCAGAGGTTCGTCTTTCTGGGAACTCCATGAATCAAATACTCAGTTCCTTACACGTAAAAACCATCGGAAAAATTGAGAATGGCAGTTTCCATTCCGATGAGGCACTTATATTGGAATTCAAGCAAACACATTTTCGACTTGATACAAAAACACTCCCTTTTTATATACCAAATATCAAAACCCCTCAGTATTTTCAAATGAAAGGTGACTATGATATCGCCATACAAGATGACAGTTTGAAATTAGCATTATCAACAAACGCTATTTTAGACTTTAGCTCTAAAAACGGTGTCCCTCTCCGTATGGAACCACAAAACGCAGATATTCAATACTATACAAGTGGTGACACTACCTTTGAAAATATGTTTATAAAAGGAAAGGGGCTTTTTGGTTACGACACTACACTTCACGAATATATAACAATCAAAGATTTCGATGGTACATTGAATGGTGATATTCTTACAGGATCCTATAATCTTCATAAAAAAGAGCAAGTAGACTGGTCAGGAGATATACATTTTGATCATATAAATCTCGATCATTACTTTTTTGATGAAGGCACAGAGAACAAAAAAGAAGAAGAAAAAACTACGTCATTATTACCCATATATTTCTTGTCTAACAATTCCATAGATTATAAGGTCAGCGCAAAAGAAGCTGTTTTAATGGGAACAACAATCGAAAACCTCACCTCCCATATACGGCTTAACAACAAGAAGCTTACCATGGAAAAAACACAGGGAGAGATAAAAGGCGGGGGAAATATTCAAGCTTTCCTTGAAGGAAAAGTAACAGAAAACACCCCTCTTAGAGATGGTGACCTTCAGTCGCAATTCAAATTTCAAATGACGAATGCAAATATGTTAGCCATAACACAAATGCGAAAACATGAAACCCTTATGGCTGGCAACGCACTTGTGCAAATGACTGGAAACGGTATATTCCAAACAACTGCCGATATTTTACGCAAGCTCAACGGAACATGGAATGTCAATATTCAAAATGGCTATATTCAAAGTGTAAAGCCAAATACCCCCCCGAAAAATTATCAAAACATGCCACACTCCGTAGGAATGGCATCTGTACAAACAGGTCCAAGTATAGGCTCAAAAACACGCTTCAATAACCTGCTCGCTTCAGGAACTATTGCTAATGGAATTCTTTCAAACCCTAAGTTTGTTATTTCCAGCCCAAGCTTATCTGTTGTGGGGCATGGAACTGTCGACCTTCCAAGCAGAGAAATCAACGCAAGTGCACTCGCAACCTATCGGGGCGTCTCTGAAATCCCTATCACCATAACAGGAACACTTGACGATCCTGTGACTAGCGTTAAAGTTCTAAACGCCATAGCAGGAACATTAGGAAATATTGGTAGTGGTTTTTTTGGTGTGCTAGGAACGATATTGAGCGCCCCTGTTCATCTATTCACACAAGAAAAAACAATATCTACGCCATAAACACTTGCAAGAATCAAAAGAATGTATATCATATTATACAAATGGCAACACTGATCCAATTAACAGGTAAACCTTGAGGAAAACATGAAATTTAAAAAAATTCTTAGTTCACTTTCCATTATTTTGGCGTTATCAGCTTTTGCAACTATATCATTCCCTGATGATTCTGAAGCAAGAAGATTTGGATCAAGACGCAGTATAGGAAGAACAGTTACACCAAAGGCCAGTCCTCCAGCAGGATCAAGCATGACACAACAACGCCAACAACCAAACCAATCCGCTGCTGCGGCTGGTGGTGGTGCTGCCGCAATGAATAGAGGTGGCATGTTCGGTGGTATGTTTGGCGGACTTCTCGCTGGTACGCTTATCGGCTCATTACTTATGGGCGGCGGAATGGGCGCTGGTGCAGGTGGATTTTTAGATATTATTTTACTTGGAGCTCTTGGATTTTTTGCCTACCGCTTCTTCAAGTCACGCTCCAATAATGCGAATAATAATTCAAACCGCAATACACAACAAAATCATAATTATCAACGAGCAAAGAATCAAAATCAAGAACAAGATTCAAATAGCGCATGGGATCACTTGCGCAGCGAGCCTAGTACACAAGACGAACAAACAATAAACACACAAACAAATAGTGATATTCCACAGGATTTTGATTCAGAAAATTTCCTAGTTGGTGCTAAAGCCCTTTATATTCGTATGCAAGAATCATGGGACAACCGAGATCTTGATGATATCGTTGAGTTTATAACTCCAAACTTATTTGGAGAAATAAAAAAACAATATGAAGAAGATCTAAGCCCAAGCAAAACAGAAATCCTTCTTCTAGAAGCAAGCATTTATGCTGTGAATCAAACTGAGGATGACGAGCAGGTTTCTGTTTTATTTGATGTTCTTATGCGAGAAGACCAGTCCAGCGAAAACACGGAACAAGTGAAAGAAATTTGGAATTTTACAAAACCAAAGAATAACACTGCTTCGTGGAAATTGGACGGCATTCAACAAGTTTAATCGTTTTTAATCATACTTTTTATGGCGCATTGAAATTCAAAAAGCATGCGCCATATTTTTTTATAGAGGTTTCCATGAATAATAATCCTATCGGACTTTTTGACTCTGGAGTGGGCGGACTCACCGTTTTGCGATCACTTCAAGAGGTTCTCCCACAAGAAAATTATATTTATCTTGGTGACACAGCAAGACTTCCCTACGGAACAAAAAGCAAGGAAACCATCATACGTTACGCCCTTCAATGCACAGATAAATTGATGGAGCATAATCTTAAATTATTAGTCATGGCATGCAATACGGTGAGCTCTGTCGCTCTACCTGCTTTGAAAGAAAAATACCCTCATATGGATATCATTGGCGTGGTTGAGCCTGGTGCACAAGCGGCTTGCATTGCGTCCCAAAAAGGACATATTGCTATTATAGGAACAGAGTCAACCATAAGAGGAAAAGCCTATGAGCACGCTATCTTAGCCATCAATAAGCATGCCAAAATCGTGGCAAAACCAAGTCCTCTTTTCGTTGCCATGGCAGAAGAAGGACTCATAGAAGGCCCTCTTGTGGAAGGGATTGCAGCACATTATTTAGATGAAATATTCAAAAATACCAATGCCGCAAACACACCAGACACCCTTGTTTTAGGCTGCACTCATTTTCCTTTATTCAAAAAATCCATACAAAACGTGGTTGGCAACACAGTGACACTCGTAGACTCCGCACAAACAACTGCAAAAGCCGTTCAACAATTACTAAAAGATAAAAACCATTTGAGAGATTCTCATGACTCACAAGGTAGCATGCGTTTTTTAACAACGGATGACATCGCTAAATTTTCCCAAATTGGGGAAAGCTTTCTAGGAATTCCCTTAAAAAATAACACGGTTGAATTGGTAGATCTTTAATGCCTAGACTCAAACTTACCATCGCCTACGTTGGCACATTGTACTCAGGTTGGCAGCTACAACTCAATAAAACAGGTAAACAGCCAGTAACCATTCAAGGACTACTTGAAGAACAGTTACAACGCCTATGCGGTTACAGAGTCCCAACTCTAGGGTCAGGGCGAACAGACGCAGGCGTTCATGCCGATTGTCAGGTTGTCCACTGCGATATCCCCGAAAACAAGAAAGATGTTAATTGGCAACTTGCCCTCAATACTTCCCTGCCTACTGATATTCGAGTTAAAAGTTATGCGTATGTCGATGACGATTTCAATGCACTTTTTGACGTGGAACGTAAAGCCTACACCTACAGCCTATGGCTCGACAGAAGTTATCTTCCTCCTAAGCTCTACCCTTTTACGTGGAATTGCGGAAGACTGAATCTTGAGAAAATGGACGCAAGTATTCCGTTCCTACTCGGTACACACGATTTCACTAGCCTGCAAAATACGGGAACACATCTAAAAACAACAGAGCGCACGATTTTTTCTATTAAAAGAAGTCCTGTCAGTGATGATCCTGAAAACCATGAAATACAAATTTACTTTGAAGCCGATGGCTTCCTAAGGCAAATGGTAAGAAACCTCACAGGACTTATGGTCACTTGTGGGCGTGGAAAAATCGCACCTGAAGATATTCCTCGGATTCTAGCATCAAAAGATAGAACAAAGGCCCCCACAAGCGCCCCAGCAAAAGGGCTTTGTATGACAAATGTTTGGTATAAAAATAAGAGTACGTCCCATGAATAAGATAGAATATATTTGCACAGCAGAAGATGAAAGCCAAAGACTTGATTATGTTTTAGCCAAAGCTTTGCCAGACACAAGCCTTAGAGGCAGAAAACGTTTATGTAAGCAAGAGCAAGTGTTTCTCAATAGTAAGCTTGCAAAGCCATCTGATAAGGTGCGTGAAAATAGCATCATTACTATTGACGTCTCCTCAATATCAGAAGACACATTAGAATCAGAAGAATGGGGCGCACACGACAGCTCAAGCATTTCAACCTCAATGTCTTCAGACATATCAAATATTGATGACACATGCCCAAAAACATCTCCAGACACAGCTTCAAAAAAACACGATGACATACACGACGGAGAATCTAAAGAGACAAACCCACGTTCCTCCTTCCTTGGAACTGTCACAAGAAAAACACAAGAAGATCAACCACTACCACTCATAGTCCATCAAAACGAAAGCTACGCAGCTATTCATAAAGCAGCCCATACACATTCCGCAAGTATTGCAGGGGTAAATAATTATAGTGTTGAAAAGCACTTACCTTCTTTATTCCCACAAAAAACGGCTCTCTTATTAAACCGCTTAGATTTTGCCACATCGGGCATTCTCATGGTAGCTTTTTCCCCTGAAGCGGAAGAAGAATGGAAGTATTATCAAGGTAATAACCGCATTAAAAAGACCTATATCAGTATGGTAGAAGGCAAAGTTGAAAACGAATTTAATATAAAAACTGCTATCGCATTAAAGAAGAAACATAAAGTACGTGTAAATAAAAGCGCCCCAGGTCAACGGCGCACACAAGTTTTCCCTCTTGCCCATGCAAAAGATAAGGATAACAACGATGTTTCTCTTATACTCTGCACCATAACCCAAGGTGCACGGCATCAAATTCGGGCGCATCTCACGTCCATCGGACACCCTCTTGTGGGTGATGTTAAATATGGCGCAAAAAAACAATATGCTAGGGCAGATTTTATGGATTTCTCCCTTCTGCAATCCCCTTTTTCTCTTTATACTCTTGATAGTAATTCCAAAGCTATACAGCTTCCGCAAAGACCAACAGATGACGAGGAAGCGACACGAACCTTTTTATACAATCTAAGACATCAAAATGACTCACAGAATAACAACACACAAGAAGACATCACACAGCACGATGACATAAATGCAACTAACGAAGCACAAAGCACGCAAAATAACAACACACAGGATATAAACGACAGACAAGGTAGCCCTGAAAATATGAAGGATTTAACACAAGAAGAATGTTTCCTCCTACATCACATAAAAGTAGAATTTTCGAAATTCAATGCTCTCTGTTCACCATCTTTTTGGAAAAATATCCCTACAAATATTCAAGAATATATTTTGTCTCGTGTGCAATCGTAAGGCATTATAATCATATGCAATAATTATCGTATTTTTTATAGTAACTTATTATAATAACACCAAGGCTAATCATAATGTTTAATGATTATGCCAGCCATAGAATCTTCAATCTTACTTAATTTCTGCAAATGCACACCCAATAATATATCCATCAAAACTACCATCAAAATTCTTTCGATTAAAATTTTCAAGAATCAACACGAGAATCCATAATCCTAGAGCAGTCGCAAACAGACTTAATCTCGCTCTTATCTTTTATTTTCATGGATTTCCCATAATTCTATA